>CAYHFD010000016.1:0-19380 GCA_964355855.1 uncultured Candidatus Saccharibacteria bacterium
TTTAGTATCTATCTCATATTATATACCCATTCTCCTATTTTGTCAAGGGTAATAACCCAGTCAAAATACCCTTATTTTTAGCTCTATTTTACCAAAATGTTAGACACCGAGTGTCTAACATTTTGGGGAAAGTTTATCTCTTTTATAGCTTACCGACTCCTCCGCTCAAGCAAAATAACTCGTTTTTCCAGCCGGGCAAATTCTTGCCGGTCGATTTTCTGCTTCATTTCATTTCTAGTCTCTGCCAGATCAAGCAATATTTGTCCAATCATCTCAGTGTGACTCTTTAATATCTGGGAGTGGTTATCTAGTATTTTGGAATGGTTGTCTAGTATTTTGGAATGGTTGTCTAATTTACGGTTCACATCCATCAAGCCCTCACCAAAAACCTTGAAGTGCGAACGCAAATCTTCTAAAACAATAGTAAACTGGTCTTTTTTATCAGATTTTGCCTTGGACTTATTTAGTTTAGAGACTTTCTTCTTCATAATTTAGAGTATAACATTTGGTTCCTAAAAGCCCAAAATATTGGACACTCGGTGTCCAATATTTTGGGCTTTTAAATTTTATTGTGTGCTATTTGAAACAAGGCCACCCCGGCGGCCACGGACACATTTAAAGACTCCTTCTCCCCTTTCATGGGGATTTCGATAATAACATCACATTTATCAAGGTCAGACCTTGATAGCCCTGTGGTTTCCTCACCCAAAATCAGCGCCCAGTCACCTTTTGGTTTTAGTTTTCGATAATCAACCGCTTGTACATCTTGTTCTAGCGCTATGATCTCCACCATTTCTTTTTTTAGTTTTTTGATTAAAGGCGGTAAAGTTTTCTTGTACTCCCAAACCACCGCTTTTTCCGCCCCGAGGGCGGTTTTAGCGATTTGCCCACTCACCCGCCCAAATTTATCGGCTGGACACGGTGTCACGCCAACGAGATAAATTTTAGACACCCCCACCGCATCAGCCGTCCGAAAAATCGCCCCCACATTGTAGGCCGAGCGGATACTATAGAGGATGAGGAAAGATTTCTTTAACATAGAAAAATCCTAGCAAAAATAATGAAAAAATAAAAATCCGACTCTGTGTTGAGTCGGATTTCTATTTTTGTGCGGGTAGGGGGAATCGAACTCCCGTCTGCACATTGGAAGTGTGCCATTCTACCACTAAACTATACCCGCCTGCCTCGTTATGCTAGCAAAAAACCTACCCCACTTCAACAAAAAACCGAGAAACTACTGCCGACTAAATCTTTAGCTTGAAAAGATACTAAATGAAGCGAGTAAAATAATTAGGGTTGAAATAGTCGGCACCAGACACCAAGTGCACCGTTGAGTGTACGAAGAAGGATTGAACCAGGGCAAGTTTGATTAGCAGACCGCCGCTCTCCCAGCGGGCTGAATTTATATTTTTCTATATAAATACCACAAGTGGATGACCAGAAAAGCAACTAGGCCAGCCCCGCTCGGGATAAGTGAAGTCAGAGGATTATCGGTAACAAATTTAAAGACGAGACCAAAAATAAATACAATTGTCCCAACAAGTAAAAAGGTATTGATTTCCAATGTTGTCGTTTTTTCGTACAGTAGCGTTAAAACCAAAGCGGCCCCAACAACCGACACGAGGGAAATCAGGGCAAAAAATGATGCTAAAAAAGAAAATAAGTAGAGTGAAGCCAAGCCAGATACTACCACGCCCCCAAGCATCAGATAACGCACTTCCTGTACCGCCTTTTTAGTTGGTTCCGTTCGTTTCCGCGACAAAAGTGTGCCGAGGGCAAAAGCGCTCGAGTCCATCGTACCCATAAAGGCGGCTACGAGAGAGACTGACAATAGAGATGCGAGCCAGGCAGGCAAGACTGGCAAAACACCGGCAACAAAAAGTGTTGACGGATCGCCATTGATACCGGCGAATCTGAAATTTATACCGAGGTAAGCAATAGCCCCGGCTACCGCGGCAAGCATCGTAAACGAATAAATCAGACCCTTTTTCAAAGCTTGAGAATCTTTGGCAGCAAAAACCCGCTGAAAGCTTTCGGGCTGGGCGGCCAGACTAAAAAACTGGAGCAAGGCGAGCCCGATCGCAAACCAAAATTGACTCGGATCAAAAGCCGTTGGTATTTTTTCCCAAGCAAAACTTACTGGAAAAGAAAAAATAACAAGAATTATCGGAAGCATTAATATACCCTGAAAAACATCCGTCGCCACCGATGCCTTGAAGCCACCAAGCCATAGATAAATACCGACAGTGCCCACTGTAAATAAAAGGGCAAGCTCCTGACTGATACCAAAAAGGGAGGAAAAAAGAGTGGTATTCACGGATATCTGCAAAGTGAGAAAGAGGACCAGCCCGAGGCAGAATATGACATTGGTCAGATGTTTCGAAAATTGGCCGTAACGAAGTCCGAAGTAATCACCTATCGAAAATAAATTATGCTGACCCTGCAAAGATAGGAGTTCTTTTTTGTAAAAAAGGTACAGGGCCCCAAAAGCTGCCCCAGCACCAATAAAAGCAAAGAGGTACCAAAAGCCATATAAGAAAGAAAACGTCACCCCCAGGACAAAATTATAGCCCGTAAGCAGTGAGGCAAAAGTCGTCCAGGCCGATTGGCTGGCCGTGAGTGTTTTACCACTATTTAAAAATTCTTCGGCCGTTTGCCTCCTTGTGGCTCGCCAGGTAATTAAGCCTAGAACCAAAGCATAAGCCGCAAAATAAATGTAGGTTATGATCATCTGTTGATTCTAGCAAACTGATTCGATATATCTGACGTTAAATTTTCATTATGTTTATGTATTGTATTTTAAGGTTAAAAACAACATTCATTGACAAAAAAGTTGGCAATAATATCATAAGGCAATGATTACTTTCGATATTTTGGATAGAAAAATAATGTCGGCCTTACACTTCACTCCCCTGCATTCTTCGGCCCTGTCCAGGAAAATTGGCGAAAGCCGGACAACAATTGTTTATCGTTTGAAACGCCTGTCCCAACATGGCTACACCAAAAAGACTATCGTCGGCCGAAAATCCGTTTGGACTATCGTCGAAAGAAAATTGGGGTCAAAAAGCCATATTCAGATATTCAAAGGCACGGAAATGATGACCGGTTACCGCCAACTTTTTAACCTGGCACCTAGAACAATTCTTCTGTGTGCTCAAGGAGCGGGGGCCGTGCGGGGCCAATTTAGAAATCTACCCGCGCCATTTATTATGAACGCCCACCGAGTATTTAAGAGAAAAAAAATAACATTAAAAGGGCTCACCAATGTTACCGCCCTGAAAGAATTCCGGCATGTCGGACAAACTTTACTGAAGTCGCACCTCGGCCGCAGCCTTGGCGTAAAAATATTCAACGACCATCACCTCCTTCAGAACAGTGAGCTAATGTCAGCACCCGATTTTTTATTTATCGGCAACCCGGTAAAAAAGCGAGTGGTAATTTTAAAAGATAAGGATATTACGGGGTTGATTTATGAAATTTTGAGTCTTCTTTTTGAGCTAATGGAAAAAGGCCCCAATTTTGACCTTAATACTTACCTCAAGAAAACACACATAAACTAGTGTGGGGATGGGAGAATCGAACTCCTGTCTGCACATTGGAAGTGTGCCATTCTACCACCAAACTATACTCGCATTTGAAATCACATATTCATTTTCAATGAGAATGCTAACATCCCTAGAACCATTTGCTAGAGGCTAATAATCCCCAAAGTTGCCAGAAAAATAATAATCGCGGCAATAGTGGGTACCAGACACCAAGTACAAGTGTGTTTTAAAATTTTAATTTGAATATATATTAAATACAAACTATAACCAGTGGCAATTAAAGTAATTAATAAAATAAGAATACTAACCCACGGTGCCCCGGCTGTAATAATACCAACAACCGACAAAAGTAAAGTTAAACCAAAATAAGCAAAACCCAATTTATCATTAGGAATATTAAAAAATGAATTATAACGACTGAAAATAATCGAATCACAATCGGAACCAATAACACATTCGACATTTTTTCCATGTTCACGGTGACGATAGATATAGACAGAAGAAACAAAACCAATAACCGCTACCACCAGAATAAGCAGAAGAAAAATAATGGGCATTGTTTAATAATATCATAGTCAGACAACCGGTCTACCCATATACCATTTGACCTATTTTGTAGACCAGTTACTATTAAAGTAGTACCCGGTCTCCACACAAACATGTCCCCTACCGTCCAGGAAAGGAGGTGAGACAAATGCAGTTTTCCGTGCCTATTCCGCAACAGATACATCAAGTGGTCGTCAAAAGGATGCGTCCTTTTCATGTTAGGCAGGAAACCAGGAGAAATGTCGAGGATGGAGTGACTATCACCACAGTCACATATGTTTTTGATAATTATCCGCGCCTGCCGGTTGACGAGCACAAACTGGTTGTGAAGTTTGTCGGCAACAAAAATCCCGACTTTGTAGCCAAGGGAAAGTTTAAAACGTGCGTCAGCAATCTGATGCATCTCATCCAGCAAAAGCAAACCAGCCGTGGAAGGAACTAGCCATGAAGATGTGGGGGAATTTAGACAAACCCCGGCCACGCTACATACACCACTGTCGCGTCGCCGGGTTTTTTAAATGTAAAAAAATTAACCAAAAGAAAAACCACCCTAGGGTGGTTTTTCTTTTGGAATAATCTTTAAAAAAGATTAACGGCGAGGACGCTCTTCTCTTGGACGAGCTTCATTGACAGTCAAGTTGCGACCGCCAAAGTCTTTGCCATTCCACATGTCGATTGCTTTATCAGCATCGGCATCGCTTTCGAACTCAACGAAACCAAAACCCTTTGAGCGTCCTGTCATCCGATCCATAATTATGGATGCATCTGACACAACACCAGCCTGGGAGAAAATTTCTTTTAGTTCATTGTCGGTAGTCGAGTAAGGTAGACCACCAACATACAATTTCTTAGCCATGTGTGAATACTAGATTCTAATAACCGGCGAAGTAACGACCTCTCATACTGGTCTCTCTTTTGCCGTTGGTATCGCACACATGGAGAGAATACATTTTGAGGAAACTACGCACGGTGCCAGTATAGCAAAAATATACAGAAAAGTCAAACAAAGCTAAATTATACCTGTATTGACCTAATATTACCAAAAGAAGACAAAGGGTGTTTTGGGAGTTTTTGTGAAAATGCTATATAACTTGAAATTCTATTTCCATATTTTTGTCTGCTAGTCTTTCATTTGTTTTTTCTGACACCCTAAATAAATCAGGGTTGTCATCTATTTCTTTTAATCTTTTTTCAGCAATTTTTATATATTTTTCATTTGCCTCAATTCCAATATAATTTTTCCCAAGTTTTTTTGCGGCCACTGCCGTTGTTCCACTTCCCACAAAAGGATCTAAAACAACGGCCTCTTTTGAAAAAGCAGAAAGTTTGATTAAATATTCACAGATAGCCAAAGGTTTAACAGTTTTATGGTCGTTGTATTCTCCTTTTTCTTTTTTAGTCGGTTTTGGTAACAAAAAAGCTCTGTCTATTAATTCATTAATACTATCAATCGTAAATACATTGGCCGGATACATATCATCACCAATTTTAGTATTTGTATTAAATAAACCAACCTCGTATTTTAACATATTGTTTAAATATGTTTGATCTGCTGGCTTTTGAGCCATCGCAATTGGTTCAAAACAAGATTTTATTTGTGGAGTTTTCCAACCGTTTAACTTTTTTTTAATTTCTTCTTTTTCCTTTTCATCTATATTCATTTTTTTAATAAAATGATCAACCCCCATTGCTTTAGCTTGGTTTTGGGTATAAAGCCACATAAATAAGTCCCTTATCTCAAAACCAGCGTCATCTATTGCCGAAGCCATTCGGTGATAAAGACGAGGACTAGAAAATGAAAAGAAAAACCCACCTGGTTTTAAAATTCTAAAAATTTCTTTTGAAATATTTAGATACCAAAAATAAAATTTTTTTCCCTGCTCTCTATCAAATTTCATACCAGCTGGTAAAGATTTTATTGTATATTGGTTTTTTTTGTTTGAAACTTCATCATAGTTCCAATTATTATCCAATTTATCTAAAAAATATGGCGGATCAGTTAAAACAACATCAATAGAATTATCCTCAATTTGAGGAAGTAATTCTAATGTATCCGCACAAATAATCTTATTTATAAATTGGCTGTTTTTCATAAATTTTTTTTTGCATTGGGATTTTTTCCGTTAAATTCCTTGTCCAACAATCTATAGATTTTTTCTCTTACATCTTTGTCAAAATTTCTAACAAAATTTGCATCTGCTAATTTTATAACTCTACCCTTTTCATCATAAACCCACCTATTTCTATCTGCTCTATTACATTTCTGGCATTGTGGAATTATATTTCCAGCAACCAAAGGTTTGTTTGGGTTCATATGAGATTTTTGTAAAATTGTCTTCGTTGCTGGCCAATGGAAATGGGGTTTATTTTCTTGTGAACCACATGTGGCGCAACGAAAATTATATTTGTCTTTTATTTTGTCCCAATTGTCAGTTTTTGAAATTCTGTGTCCCTTTTTAAAGCCCGGGTATGGTTGCTCTAATGTATAAAGCTGATATGATCCCCTTTCGATTTTTAAAACAATGTTGTCACGTCCACCAGCAACTATCCACCATCCTGCTTGCGCACCTAAATGTCTGGCTTGCTGAACATCGTTCGTATTCGGGTAATAACTTCTAACAAATTTAGTGATTTCTTCTTTACTTACTTTTCTGGTTTTTGGGTAATCATAAGCTAAATAAACTAAAACTAAGGCATCTTTTGTAAATTTATTTTTGGAAGCAAAAAGTTTTGGTAACTTGACTCCAAATTGCTTTAAATATTTTTTATGATATTCGCAAATATTTTTATAAATACTTTCTATAGATTTTTTGTTTAAAATTAGACTGTCTAACATATTTTTATTGTATTATATTTTCGATTTAACCGCTAACCGAGACGTTGCGCTATTTTACCCCTGGTAAACCCAGCTACTCCGAGCGGACCCGGACGCCCTAGGACGGTTTTCCTAATTTTTCCGCCACGGAAACCCTACAGGTTCTGTACACCTTTTGAATATTTTGTTCGCCAAGCTCCAAATTATCTCAAAAGGTCTTGCGCGATGGGTTCTAACCATCGCTCACCTCCCGGTTTCCGACCCTTCCCCGTTCGATTCTCGGCTACCTCACTTCGTTCCTTCGTGTGTCGGGGCGCCGAGAATCGAACTCGGACCGCTCGGTCCCAAACCGAGTACACTACCACTATGCTACGCCCCGCTTTTCTAACTCCCCTATCCTAACAAAAAAACCAATTACTGTCATCATTTAGAAACTAGCCAATCAAGATATATCCTCCATGTGCTCGATTTTTAGTAACTTTTGCTTTGGGTCCAGATAGACTGCCACAGCATCTAATTGCCAATCTAGGTCTTCATATTTTTCATTGTTCAGTAAAAATGTCTCAATTGTCCGATATAACCTTTTCAACTTCCAGGGGTGAATATTATCTTCCGGCTCATAACTATCTCCGGTTTCAGGTAAAACGTTCTCCCTAGTCACTGTCTTTACTTCAACAAAATGTATCATCTCGCCTTTCTGGGCAATAATATCAATCTCCCCCCAGGGCTTGCGATAATTGCGAGCAATAATAAAAAAACCTTTGTTTTTCAAGTATTTCACTGCAAGATCCTCCCCTATTTGACCTACTTGGTGTTTCAATAACATTTTATTATAAATAGACACTTAAATTTTAACAAATTAGACACAGAAATCCAAAATTGTTTCCCGTGAAATGCTTTATACCTTGTGCATCCCAACCTACCACCATGCTTTATGTTTTCTCATATTTATCTATCCATTTCACGGGAAACACCTGCCAAGTGTTACATATGTAACGATATTAAATATATAATGTCTAAAATAAGGCTCATTTTAAGTACTATCTCAAAAAATCCTTTGTTTAAGCCATTTTTTGACCAATAGCTAGATAATGGCCTATTTATCAAAGACTTAAAAAGTCGTCCGTTATCCCCACTGTCCCCATAGTTATCCACTTTTTTACCAAAAAATGGCTTAAAATAAACATATATTACGGACTAAGTATTGACTGGCCTTGTATGTCGTTTTGCCAGATATGTTTCCCGTGAAATAGGGGAGGGAGTGAGAAAAGCTCTCTATCTAAACTAAGGTCTAATTTGTGCGGGTAAGGAGAATCGAACTCCTATTATCTGATTGGCAACCAGACGTTCTACCATTAAACTATACCCGCTTTAAAATAATCGTCTTTCATCATCATTTTTGGCAAATTTTCAATCCATGTTACCATTTTTTTCTTTAAATACGAACTGGAAACATAAACTGTACATACTCCCACTTTGGTTCTTTTGTTTGTTGATTTTCCTAATATAACACTACTTTTATAAAATTCAATGTCCTTAAGACCAGCATTTTGCTTCCAAAACAATAAAACGGACTCCTCGTCTAAATCAGGGTAGAGTAGGATAGAAGCTCTGATTTTTTCCTTTGGTATTCGACATATTTTTTCTATAAATTCCACAAAAATCTTTATGAGTAGAGGATCAGAATTAGATATTCTAAAAAGATTCTTACTTACCTTATCACCTTCACCCCAATATAACATCACTCCGGCAATGAATAGAGGGTGGTACTGCAATTTAATGCAATCTTCTATAGCTTCTTCTGTAGCTTGCTGATAAACTTTGGCCAAATTTTTTCCCCTTATATTATTCAGGTCAATAATACGCATTCTATTACTCTCTTGGGCTTGTTGCGCCAAATTAAGAGCTAATCCTCTTGACCAATTTTGATTTTTAAACCAGGCCGAGAGGGTGCTCTTAGGAATTTTTAGCTTTTCTTCAATCTCTTTATAGCTCTGGCCTGACTTTCTCAAATTTATCGCAATATTTTTATCTTTACGCATACATAATGTATCATATATCAAAGTACGACATCGGTTCAATAAAACTAAGTGGATATCTGTGCACCCGGAGGGATTCTTTCCCTACGGGAACGGTACAGGCTTCACATCTCGCTTCGCCGAGCACCAGAAAATTCATTGGATTAGTGCTCGGCTCATTGAGGTAAGTTCAGCCTTTTCGAGTCCCTCACGCAAGTAAAGAGGTTTACTTGTTAGGGTGCCCAAAAAACTCCTTATAATACAACGTTTTTGTGCACCCGGAGGGACTCGAACCCCCAATATTTGCTTCGAAGGCAAACGTGATATCCATTTCACCACGGGTGCGTGGTTGGATTAACAATACAACGCCGTAGCAAAAAAACCAAGAGTAGCGTAATATTATAAAAATGAAAATCGAACTCGAGGTGCCAAAAGAAGTTTCCCGTGTAACAACCGCCCTAAAAAAAGCGGGTTTTTCGGCATATATTGTGGGCGGTTCGGTGCGTGATTTGATTATGAATAGGGAGCCTAAAGACTGGGATATTACTACCAGCGCCACTCCCGAGGACATAATTGGCCTTTTTCCAAAAACTGTCTATGAAAACCGCTTTGGCACGGTTATGGTTATAGACGAAGAGGGAACCGATCCAGTTTTAAAAAATATCGAAGTCACCCCATACCGCCTAGAATCTGACTATAGTGACAACCGTCACCCCGATGAGGTTAAATTTTCGGACAATATTGAAGATGACTTGGCTCGGCGTGATTTTACTATCAATGCTTTAGCCTATGACCCAGACACCAATGAACTAATTGACCTATACGGCGGTATAAGCGATATAAAGGACAAAGTAGTATCAACGGTCGGGGAGGCGGACAAACGGTTTACAGAGGACGGTTTGCGGCTTATGCGGGCCATTCGTTTGGCCGCTGAACTTGGTTTCAGGTGCAACAAATTTACCCTTGATTCAATTGTAAAAAACGCCAACCTCCTTAAAAACATTTCCCAAGAAAGGATTCGCGATGAATTTACTAAAATAATTCTGTCTGACAACGCCATGCTGGGGTTGGAAATGTTAAAAAATAGTGGTCTTTTACCGTTTATTTTACCGGAACTTATACCCGCCATCGGCACCGAACAAGGCCGGTCACATATTTACGATGTCTGGGAACATTCCCTCCGTGCCCTGCAACATGCAGTTGATAAAAAATATCCGTTACATCTACGATTATCAGCCTTGTTTCATGATATTGGCAAACCAGCAACTAGGCGATTCGATCCTAAAGCTAATCTTTGGACCTTTTATGGTCACGAGGTAGTTGGCGCCAGAATTGTGGCTAAAATCATGGCTAATTTAAAATATTCCAAAAAAATTAGTGAGGATGTCGAACGGCTAGTACGCTACCATATGTTTTTTATGGACACCGAACAACTAACCCTGTCGGCCGTGCGACGGGTGGTGGCTAAAGTAGGGGAGGAAAACATTTGGGACCTCACGAAACTACGGATGTCCGACCGCATTGGCATGGGCCGACCCAAAGAAGACCCGTATCGCCTGCGCAAATATGAATCAATGATTGAAGAGGCCCTAAGAAGCCCGACCTCGGTTACTATGTTGAAAATAAACGGAGCCGATCTAATAAACGAACTGAAACTTAAACCTAGTCCTAAAATTGGCCATATTTTGCATGCTCTTTTGGAAGAAGTGTTAGAAGACCCCCAAAAAAATACTAAAGAATATCTGCTTGCAAAGGCAGGGGAATTAAGCAAACTTGATGAAAATAGTCTGGTGGCACTTAGTGAAAAAGGCAAAGAAAAGAAAGGGGAAGTGGAAGAAGAAAAACTAGCGGAAATACGAAAAAAACATAAGGTAAGATAAAAAATAGTAGGCCCCGGACCGCAGGGCGGTTCGGGGTTTTCTGTTTTAGAAACAAACAACCCGCCAACATAAATAGGGGCGGGGGGCGGTGTCGAAGTTACGAGATAACTAGTTTTCAAAAACCCGCTGATGAAAAAAAATGCAGGTAGATTTGCAAAAATGAGGAGAGTGCAAATCAATATTGAAAACTAAAACATCCGTAAAGGACAGCTCGCAGAAAAGACCATATCAATTTCTGAACTTAGTGTACTATCAGACAAAATAAAGGACAAACATATTCCTGTGGATAACTAAAAAGTTGGGTTGATCTACAAATTGCACAAAATTATTATCTATCTGGTATGATAGGTAGTAATGGAAAGATTTTCTAAAAATGAAATACTGGAAGAGACTAGTGTAGAACGGGCCCACACAACGGTAGAACAACTTAAACAAAAAAGCGAAATAAGGGGGAAAGTTTGGTCTAAAACCTTGAAACAAAGATTGAGTACCGCTGTGCGCGCCTCTCTTGTCAGCGCTTTTTCTTTGGTCGCGGTTGGCTGTGGAGTAGAAGAATCAATTGCCAGCGACAAACCGGTCGAGGCAGAAACGGTAGAAAATAAAAAAACCGAGGCGCTCACTTTAAAAATATTGGGTATGATTGGTGGTGACCGCCTAAATTGGCAAGCAGATGGTGGATTGCACATAGACATGGGAGGCAAAACCGGTTTTGTAAGAATTAGTCCTGAACAATATCAAAATTTAATAAAATTTGTGGACAGTGAAGCCGATATTTATGTTGAAATAGGAAAAACTGAAAAGGATGGCCTAAAAACTAGTGTGAAAAACTGGCTGACCTTTGAGGCGGAAAAAGTCCCGACTGATGAGTTGTCTGTAGACGAACAACAAATAAACGGGGTGCAAGAACATTTGCGCGAAAACTTGGGAGGAGACACCACTAAACCAGCTGACCAACAAAATGAACGGCAAACAGCACCTGATATACAAGAATTTCTCTAACCATTTTATGTCGCTAGTTACCACTTTGAGTGAAAAATTAAAAATAGCCCCTCTGCCCCCAGACGAACAAAGGGCAATTATGGCTGACCTCGAGAGTATTATTACGGCCAATATCACTTCGGCAATTTTAGAAACCCTAGATGACAAGGGGCGCGAACAATTTGAACAAATGGTGGCGGTGGCTAGTGACCAAGAAATAGTGACGTTTGTGAACCAACACCTGTCTAATTTTGAAGAATTGAAAGAGCGTGAAGCAATGGCCGTAATTACTGATTTTCTATCTAATTTTGATTAGTAACTAGCGACGATTTTGCCCGTGAAATTTTTTGTGGATGTCGCGGAGCTGGCGGTCGGTCACGTGAGTATAAATTTGAGTGGTGGCCACATTGGCGTGCCCGAGCATCATTTGCACCGAGCGAATATCCGCTCCGTTTTGTAAAAGGTCAGTAGCAAAACTATGACGAATTACGTGCGGAGTAACTTTACCGGTAATACCGGCCTTCACCGCATACTGTTTTACAATTCTTTCAATACTACGAGTGGTCAGACGCGTTGGAGCGTCACCTTTTTTAACCATACTAACAAACAACGCTTCTTCCACATCACCGCGTTTGTGTAAATAAGCTTTAAGGGCCGTTCTAGCATCGTCAGATAAGAAGACCAAACGGACTTTTTCGCCTTTACCGCGGACAGTAAACTCATCACGGGTCAAATCTAAAGAATCACGGTTAAGGTGAGCTAATTCTGACACGCGCAAACCAGTGGAAAAGAAAAGTTCGAGAAAAGCTTTATCACGCAAGGCCTGTAAATCATTTCCAGCCGGGGACTGCAAGAGGCGAGTAAGCTCGGCACTAGAAATAAGCTCAAGCTCACGGCCACCGGTTTTAGCTAGCTCAATGCGCTCGGGCGCGAGCGACTTTACCCCACGGCGAGCCAAATATTTTAGAAAAGTGCGTAAAGCGATGAGATAATAGTTTTGGGTATTTTTCTTAAGGGTACCAGCCGGGGAGGGTTGGCGATTGAGCCAGAGACGAAACTCACGCAAAACATCATCAGTAATACCCGAGGCGGTAGTAACCTTGGTTTGTTTTAAAAAACGCGTTAGATAGCGATCGTAGTTTTCGACCGTTTTTAAACTACGCCCTTTTTCAATCTCGATATATTCGAGAAATTGACGCTTAAGAGTTTCGATTTCCGATGTGGACATATTTAATGAGTATTATAACAAAAAATTGTGCGACATAACTACGGAGTTGCAAAATTAGGCCACATATGCTATTATTCGGCCATGCTTACAACCAAGAAAAAAGCTGTAGTTATAAAGAAGACAGGAAAACACGATAAAGATACCGGCTCGTCCGAAGTGCAAATTGCTCTTTTGTCGGAACGAATCGAAGAGCTTTCCTCTCACTTGAAGACCCATAAAAAAGATAATCACTCCCGCCGTGGCTTACTAAAGCTTGTCGCCAATCGTCGGTCACACCAGAAATATCTGGAGACCAAAGCCAAGAAAGCTGAAGCGAAAAAAGAGGCCAAATAGTCGCTCGGTAATGTTTTTCGGCGAGCACACATAATTTTCTGCTGAAAATTTGCTCCCTGCCTACCGGCAGGCAGGTGCTCGGGCCGTCGCCCTTGCGCCCGCCTGCCATGCAAGGCACGAGCGGGCAGGCAAGGCTCGGCGAAAAACATTACCTCGCTTAAGTGAGAAATTAAATTTTTTAGAGTAAGCAAGGTAAGTATTTTTTAATAAATTGTTTTAATTTTTATGTCTGTTATAAAACATAAAAGCCAACGTGTCGGCGTATTCATAGACACCCAGAACCTTTATCACTCGGCGAAGAACCTATACGGTGCACGGGTAAACTTTGGCGCTATCTTGAAAGACGCGGTAGGTGACCGCCAACTTATTCGCGCTCGCGCTTATGTGGTAACCACCGAAGCCGGGGACGAAAAAAACTTTTTTGAAGCCCTACATAAAATAGGTATCGAGGTTAAAACTAAAGACCTGCAAATATTTATTGGCGGAGCCAAGAAGGCCGACTGGGATGTGGGCCTAGCGGTTGATGCCATATCAATGGCCGGTAAACTAGACGCGGTAATTGTAGTTTCTGGTGACGGAGACTTTGTACCTCTAGTTGAATATCTACAAACCAATATGGGTTGCCAAGTGGAAGCGGTATCTTTTGGTCGAAGTTCCAGTTCTCGCCTAAAAGAGGCCGTGGATGAATTTCTTGATTTAGACAAAGACCCCAGAAAATATCTAATTGGTAATGGCAAAAATACCAACGGGCGTAAACGTCGAGGTGGAGTAAAGCCAGAACCAGTGAGTGAATAGTAAAAATAAATCAATCTGTTAAAACCTAGCGCCGACCCCACAGGGGTCGGCGCTAGGTTTTATTTTATTAAACTGCTTATTTAAATATTTTTAAATAAGTAGTTTAATCGCAATTCACAAATAAATTATGAAAACGCTAGTAAGTAGCGCTATTTATAATCTATAATGTATTTAAATGACTGATGATTTAGTACAAGACGGTTGGCAACCAGACGCCGACAAACCAACGACCCCAACTGAACCAACCCCACTACCAAATAACACCGGTAGTGAAATAAAAACTGATCCAACTATCACCCCTGTCACCACCGACAGCCCAGCTTTAGTGACCCCCAATAAGAAGGCTCCATTTAAAGACCGTTTAGAAACAGCCCGACTAGCCATGGAGGGACCAGAGCGAACAGTTAAAAGAGAGGAAGACGAAACGGAAAAACGAGTTGAAGATGAGAAGGAAAAATTAGAAAAAGATTTGGCTTTGATTGGCCACCACAAAGAAAAGTTAGAAATAAACTGGGTCGTTCTTGACACCAAACAATCTGAATTTAAAACCTTACTGGCTCCCCTTAAACAAGAGGAGGAGGCAATCGAATTAGAAGAAGACCAGCTAGAAGGCGAAGAACACACTACTAGTGACATAGCGGCTCGCCAAGAAATAGAAAAAAAGCGTTGGACCACCCAAGATAAACGCAAAGACCTAGAAAAAAGAAAATGGGAAATCGAAAATAAAATTTTAGTTATTGAGGCTGACCTTAAAAAAAATACCGAACAATATCAAAAATTTTTAGATGAGGAAGAAATTATTAATAAAAAAATTGAAACGTTGGAATATGAAGTTCAGGTGGCCAAAGAAAAAGTAAGATTGGAAGAGGAACGCCAACACGCCGAGGAGGAGGCGCGGTTAATAGAAGAAGAAAAACAGCGGCGAGAAGAGGAAAAGAAACAAGCTGAGGAAATTGAAAAGAAACAGCGAGAAGCAGTGTTGGCCCAGAAAAAAGCCGAGGAGGAGGCGCGGTTAAAAGCTGAAATTGAAAAAAAGAAGGCTGAAGATGAAAAAAGAAAAATTGAAGAACAAACCCGACTACAAAGGATCGAGGCTGAACAAAAAGAGCGCGCCCAACAAGAAATGAAAAGACAGGGAGAAGCTAGGCGAAAAGAGGAAGAGGAAAGAAAACAGCAAGCAGAAACGGCCACCGCCGCCGCTACCCCAATCATAAGCAACGACCCAACTATTGAACCAACTTCAGCTTCTCCAGTAATAGATGCGGAGACCAGGCAACGAGCCGAGCTATTGGAAAAAGCGCGCGCGGCGGCCGTCGCTAATACTATTGATACTGTTGATTTGACTTCCACTACCCAAAGTGGGGAAGAAATAGTAAAACCAGAAGGGGAAATAAGTGCCCCAGAAAGAGGGGTTATTGGCGACGACGACGTACCATCGGCCTTACCAAACGAGACTTCTAATTTGCCCCATCTCCGAACTTTTAAAGACGATGTCGAAAATGGAGATTATGGCCTGACCCCAGAACAAATTAAAGAGGCTAAGAAAAAATTTCCCTGGTTAAAATAAATTGATTTGGCTATAAAAAACTTTGCCCATGGCCGAAGATAATATAGATAAAAAACGAGAAGAAGCTAGACGGGCCATGAGCGCTGGTCGCCTTTCTAGTGTCAATAATTCAGCAGTTGAAACTCTATCAACTGTCGCTTTAACAGACGACACAATAACCGCGACAGACAGAGAGGAAGCCAAAATGGCAATGGCCAACAAATCTAAACAAGCCCAACATATTGTTGAACAAGAAGAAATTGAGAAAAAACGAATTGACGCGGCGCGGGCCATGGAAGGATCCGACCGTAAAAAGAGACGTGAAGAAGAAGAAAGAAAAAAACTGGAAATTGATCAGAGAAATCAAAATATTGAAAATGTAAAAAAGAAGCGCTTATTAGTTGAAAAGAAACTAGAGCTAGAAAAACTAGAACGACTGACCAAACTAAATACCGAAGAACAACAAGAAGGGGATACTTATCGCGAACAAGTAATTGGGGCCAAAAAGAAAATTGCCGAATTGGCCAAAAGTGACAGCGATCTACCTGAATTTCATGACCCCAATATTGACTTACAAGCCACTGGTAACCAAGAACAAATATCAAAAGCTAGATTAGCAATTCAAGACCGACAAAAACAACTGCGGTCGGAAGCTGGTGAATATAAAAAAAATCGCAAAAGTTTTGCTTTATCAGCTTTTTCTTGGCTAGTGGTAATAATTTTAGTCGCTGGTAGTTTAGGAGTTTTGTCTTACGCTACCATTCTTTTACGAGGAAAAATTGCTGGGGTAGAAGTACTAAAAAAGAACAGTTTAATATTTACCGAATTTCAAGAAAAGGTAACGGTCAACAACCAAACGCCAGATGCTATTAGATTGTTATTACTAAAATCTGGCCAAAAAAACGCCACGGCCGACAGCTTGACCGATGTTTATTTTACGAAAACTATAACCACCGACACGGGAACCAGTGAAGAAGTAATAACGACGGCTGACTTTTTAGCAATTACCAACACTACTTTTGCGCCAGATTTTTTACATTTTTTGGAACCACAATTTATGGCTGGAGTTTACACCCGAACTTTTGTTGATAAAACGGTGGTCTTTATTTTTAAAACCAGAAGTTTTGAGCATTCTTTTGATACTATGTTACGAGGTGGCGGTAAAACCATTACTAGTTTGTATGGAGAATTACTAAGCCAGACGGACAAAAATCTAATAGAAACTAAGAGTTTTAGTGACACCACTATCGACAATACCAATATCCGGTATATCAAAAATGACAACGAAGAAACTATTATGATGTACGGTTTCCTTGATCGAGAAACACTGGTCTTTGCCAAAAACGAAGAAGCGTTTCTAAAAATATTGGCTTCGTTTAGACGACCCAAAAGCGCCTTATAAATAGCTTCGGAAGCAAGAGTTGATATTCGTTTTTCATCCAAGCCCATTCATCCCCGTCAGTTTACGGCGGGGATGAATGGGCGAGGAAAGGGGGTCAGGGAAAACACTTGTTTTCCCTGGGGCGGAGAGTAGTGAGCGAAGCGAGCGTTGAGAACCGAGCGGTTCTCAAAATAAATCTCTTCTCGCTTAATACCCCGTTGGCTTGGCTACGGGGATAGGACGAGAGAAATTTATTATGCTAAGATAAGTTTATGATTGATACTACAAAATATAAAGACCAATTACTGGCCGAAAAAAAGCGGCTGGAGGAAGATTTGAGTGGTATCGCCACCAAGAAGCTAAACCTCGCCGGCGAGGCCTGGAATGCCGTCCCCGCCAACCGTGAACAAGAAGTGGAGATGCGCGATGAAGTGGCCGATCGGTTTGAAGACCTGACTGAGCGGGCTAGCAACGAGCGCACTTTTGAGGGGCATCTCCAAGATATTGATGAGGCCTTGACGAGAATCACCGACGGTCGCTATGGCGTGTGCAAAGTTTGCGGGGCCGAGATCGAAGAGGACCGCCTCGAGGCTAACCCAGCCGCGGCAACCTGCAAAGCCCATATCGAGGAAAAGTAGGTCAATCTCGCCGTTATGTTTGCCACGACCAAATCTGCCCAACTTATCGGCCTTTCGGCCGATATTATTGGTATAGAAACCGATATTGGGAAAGGTTTGCATTCTTTTTCGATTGTCGGCCTCGCCGATAAAGCGGTCGAGGAAGCCAAAGACCGCATCAATGCCGCCATTAAGAACTCGGGGTTCAAGGCCCCTGCCCGCGGTAATAAAAAAATTATTATCTCGCTCGCCCCGGCTGATATTAAAAAAACTGGTACCCATTTTGATGTCGCCATTGCCCTGTCTTACCTTTTAGCTAATGGTGATATTAAATTTGAAACTGACCATAAACTGTTTTTAGGTGAATTGGCCCTCGATGGCTCGATCCGTCCTATCCGCGGTACTTTATTTTTAGCCCGCAAAGCCAAGGAAGCCGGTTTCACTGAAATTTTTGTACCGAAAGAAAATACCAAGGAGGCCGCGCTTATTGATGGCCTCACGGTTTATGGTGCCGCCACTCTGCGGGAGCTAATTGACCATTTGGACACCAAAAATAAAACGGATGATGGGAAAGAAACAAAATCCAAACTCATCCCCGCCCGGAAAACAGTGATTAAAGAAAAAATCGTCGAACCAGAAATTGATATGGCTGATGTGAAAGGCCAAGCCGGGGCCAAGCGCGGTTTAGTGATCGCGGCGGCCGGGGGCCACAATGTGGCGATGTTTGGTCCACCGGGTACTGGTAAAACCATGTTGGCTCGCGCTTTCGCTGGTATTTTACCACCGCTGACTTTCCCGGAAATTTTAGAAGCCACCGGCATTCATTCGGCCGCGGGAATCGCCCGTGGTCTAGTGGTCACCCCACCATACCGGGCACCCCATCACACTGGTAGCTATGTCGCCCTCGTCGGCGGGGGAGCTAGCCCCCGGCCAGGCGAAATTACTTTGGCCCACACTGGTGTTTTGTTTCTCGACGAGTTTCCCGAATTTGATAAAAGAGTATTAGAAGCTTTGCGCCAGCCCCTCGAAGACCGGCGCGTGACCGTGGCCCGGGCTAAACACACGATAGATTTTCCCGCCCGCTTTATTTTAATTGCCGCCATGAACCCTTGCCCGTGTGGCTTCCGGGGCACGAAAACCAGAAATTGTGTGTGCGCCCCACGCGATATTGCCCGCTACGAACGCAAGCTGTCGGGCCCGATAGTCGACCGTATTGATGTCTGGCTTCAGGTGGCTGAAGTAAAACATACTGACCTATCGGCCGAAAGCACCGAGGAAAAATCGATCACAATTAAGGAAAAAATAACCAAAGCCCGAGCGATTCAAAGCGCCAGATTTGCTGCCGAAAAAATTTCCTTAAATGCCGAAATGTCGGCTAAACAACTTACCCAATTTGTTAAATTATCAAAGGAATTAACCGACCTTTTAAATACTTCCGCCACCCGCCTCATGCTCTCCGCTCGCGCCTATCACCGCGTCATCAAACTCGCCCGCACTATTGCTGACTTAGATAATTCGGCTGACATCAAAGAACCCCATCTTTTAGAAGCCCTTCAATATCGGCCAAAAATACAAAATTAGCCCGAAATAAGTTAGTTTGACTTTTTAGTTTTAATGTGGTAGGCTAGGTCTGGATAAGCTGCTACTACAAAAACCCCTCAATCCGAACACTTTCTAATAATTTAATACTTGTAATGA
>CAYHFD010000017.1:0-17778 GCA_964355855.1 uncultured Candidatus Saccharibacteria bacterium
ATTTTTTCATAAAACTAATTCTAAGGTGTTCGGATTCAAAGGTAAATTTACCATGACCAACCGACGGAAGGAGGTGAGTAGAGATATGTACAGTCGACGTCTTGGAATGCTTTTCTATTATTGCGACCAAGAATTGACGGCGCTCGCGGGCGCGGCCTAACCGGCTGGCGGCGATGCCAAGGTTTCGGCCCGATTTTGTTTTTAACCCAGGGATGTTCTGTCTTGGGAAAAAAGCAATTTGGCTGATGGAGATGACTCGGCTAAGAACTTTTTCAGTCATGGTCCGATTGGGTTAGTTTCTTGCTGAGTGGGTTTGATTTTTTTGAAAAAAAGTTCGAATGTGGAGGACGCATGTGCGTTTCTCCGGAGGACAAGCGATGAATATCCGGCGGCCACGAGATGCAGCCGGCTAGGTACTCTAGCCCTCTGCGTCTGCCGTTCTCAACCCCGACCTGCGTGTCTCACGACAGACACGCACGGGGAAGAGGACGGCTTTTTTCTTTTACATTTTTTTTGGCTCGTAGTCAGCGGGTGCCTTAGCTAAATATTCCTCAATTTTTTCTTTGGACAAAAGGCCAGCTTGAGCCCCCACCTGTTGGACAACCGACATCGAGTTTATTGGGGCGCGTTTTAGGGCCTTTGGTATAGATAGGCCAAGGGCGATAAAAGCAGTAAAGGTAGAAGCAAAAGCGTCCCCAGCGCCAGTACGACTAATCGGTGCCTTCGGGTCGGGGTAAATTGGCATTTGCCATATGTCTTCACCATCAAGGGCATAGGCCCCATTTGGCCCATCAGTGAGCACGACTATTTTTGGTCCCAAATTTTTAATACCAGTGAGGAGATTTTTAATCTCGGTTTCAGTCGGTTCTTTTAATATCCGCCTAGCTTCTTCTAAATTGCAGACAAAGATTTCGGTGCGAGCAAAAATGCCGGGGATTTTGTCTGGCCCCAGACCAATTTGAAAAGTGCCCGGTTGAAACGCTAGTTTAGTTTCGGGGTGGGCCGAGAGCCACAAGGCCAGCTCGTGGTGAAAGTCGAGCGAGTTTTCACCAAGTGAGCTAAGGTAAATCCAGCTAGGGGCACCTATCTCCGGTAAACTGTAATTATATTTTTCATGTTTGATTAAAATTGTTCGTTCGGCCCCGTACCATAAGACATAATGATAATTGGTTTTTTGGCCGGTATTGGTTTGTACCAAATCAGTCGCGATATTTTCTTTAGCTAAATTGGCGAGTGCTTCTTTACCCTCTTTATCATCTCCAATATTAGTTAGGAGTCCGGTAGTAAGGCCTAGACGGGAGGCCGAGACGGCAGCATTGGGGGAATTGCCAACAGCGGACACAATAGTAACCGATTCATAAGGGATTTTATCGCCAAAAGTGAGGCAGATTTTACAGTTTGTCTTATTAATATCACAATTTACCTCGGCTTCTTGAAGTTTAATAAACGCGTCGGTGGTGATATCGCCAATCGCCAAAATATCTAGTTTTTCATTCATTTATAAATTATAACTTTTATTTCAATTATCCCCAAAAATATTGGACACCGAGTGTTCAATATTTTAAACTTATGGTAATGAGAAAGATAAAAATTTGTGAGGGGGAGTATTATCACATTTACAACCGTGGAGTAGATAAAAAAGACATTTTTATTGATAAACGAGATTACGCCCGGTTCTTATTTTGTGTTTTGTTTTTCCAATCGCCACTTTCATTAGTTAATCCTCCCTCCTATATTAATTATTTTATTGGACACTCGGTGTTCAATATTTCTCAAAAAATTAAAAAACAAATAATTAGTGATAAGTATGTTGAGTTAGTATCTTTTATATTTATGCCCAATCATTTTCATTTAATTGTCAAAGAAAAAGTGACAGGGGGGATCTCTCAATATATGCAAAGGATTCAAAATTCTTTTACAAAATATTTTAATACAAAATATAAAAAGAGTGGGCATTTATTTCAGGGACCATATCAAATTGTTCATATTGAAGATGATGAACAGTTACTATATTTATCATCATATATACATCGGAATTGTCGGGTACTTAATGGCTGGAAGAATGAGGAAGAAAAGTATCCGTGGTCAAGCTACCCTGATTTTTTAGGCCCAAATCGGTTTGGTGGTCTATTGGAACCAGAAATTATTATGTCCGAATTTAATAATACTGGTGATTATAAGATAGAGGTTAAAAACAGTGGGGTCAAAGAAGAGCTGGTCGATTTGTTAATCGAGGATTAAAAATATTGGACACTCGGTGTCCAATAGTTTGTTTTTTTAGAGAAGATGTAAAGTCTTTATGGTAGAATAGGAACAATGAAAACTTTAGCCGAATATATAAAAGAAGCGGAAAATGGTGGGTGGGCGCTGGGGCATTTTAATGTTTCTAATATCGAGGGCTTGTGGGGAGTGTTTCGAGCGGCTGAAGCCGAGAAATTGCCGGTGATTATTGGGGTGTCCGAGGGGGAAAGAAACTATATTGGGATTAAGCAGATCAAAGCTTTGGTGGATAGTGTGCGGACAGAATATAATTACCCAATATTTTTAAATGCTGATCATACTTACTCAATCGAGGAAATAAAAAAAGTGGTGGATGCCGGTTTTGATTCGGTAGTGGTAGATGGGTCTAAACTAACTTTGGAAGATAATATTGCTCTGACTAAAGAAGTGGTGGCTTATGCTAAAAGTGTTAATCCAAATATATTAGTCGAAGGGGAGATTGGTTATATTGGAACTTCGAGCAAGTTGTTGGATGAAATACCAGAAGACGCCGCGATTTAAGGCGCGGCGTTGCCGACGCCTGAAATCGCGGCCTACTTTGTAGAGGCCACTGGCGTGGATTTGCTAGCGCCAGCGGTGGGCAACTTACACGGAATGTTGAAATCGGGGACTGACCCGCGTTTGGATATTGAATTGATAAAAAATATGCGAGCCAAATGTGGCGTGCCACTGGTCTTGCATGGTGGGTCAGGAATAACCGATGAAGATTTTCGCGCCGCGATTAAAGCGGGTGTGTCAATGATTCATATTAATACCGAAATCAGAGTAGTTTTCCGTGATGCGCTGAAAATGTATTTGCAAAACAATCCCGACGAGATTGCACCCTATAAAATAATGGCGCCGGCGATGCAGGCGATTGAACAAAAGACAGCCGAGAGGTTACGGCTGTTTGCTGGGCGTTAAAATATGGCAATTTCGACGGAACTAAAAAATGAATTAAGGGCCACTTTACAGGGCGATATCTCCGATCGTCCGGAAGATTTAATTAAATATAGCCACGATGCCAGTTTGTTTGAAATCAGACCAGAGCTGGTGGTATGGCCCAAAGACCAAGTTGATATTGAGACACTGGTTGATTTTGTAAATCGGCATAAACAGGAAAATCCCAACCTTGCTATTACTATCAGGGCGGCGGGTACTTGTATGTCTGGCGGGGCGATTGGGGAATCGATTGTGGCCGATACGACAAGATATATGCAGGGGATTGTCGACCTCCAACCAGGACAAGTCACCGTTTTACCGGGTACTTTATATCGAGATTTTGAGACTGAAGCCAAAAAAATTGGCCAGATGTTACCTTCTTATACCGCTTCCAAAGATTTAAACGCCATTGGCGGGATGATTGGCAATAATTCTGGTGGGGAAAAAAACTTACGTTATGGCAAGACGGAAAAGTATGTGGAGACTTTAGACGTGGTGCTCTCTGATGGCCAAACTTATAAAATAAAACCGCTGACTAAGTCGGAGTTAGACCAGCAAATTAATCAAGATAATTTCTTAGGTAAAATTTATCGCGAAGTTTTTAATTTACTGGAAAATAATCAGGAAATAATAGAGAAAGCTAGGCCTCGGGTGTCTAAAAATTCCGCCGGCTATTACTTGTGGAATATTTGGGCTGGCGAGATATTTGATTTAACTAAATTAATAACAGGAGCACAGGGGACTTTGGGGATTGTGACTAAGGCGACTTTAAAATTGGTGCCAGTGGAGGATAAGTCAGAGTTGGTAATAGTTTTTTTGCCCGATGTGGCACAGGTGACCGAAGTGGTAAACAAGGCTTTGGTTTTTGGCCCCGATAGTATTGAATCTTACGACGACAAAACCATGAAATTAGCTTTGCGTTTTTTGCTAGCCCTTGCTAAAAAATTAAAATTTGGCGGTTTGTGGAAATTGGGGTGGTCATTTTGGCCAGAATTAAAAATGACTTTGCAAACTGGTTTGCCCAAATTAGTTTTGTTGGTCGAATTTGCGGGACAAGTCAATGAAGATTTAAATAGTAAAGTGCAACAGTTTATCCAAAAAATGGAAGCAATGGGCGTAAAAGCGCACCAGACTATTGGTCCGGCCGAAACTGAAAAATATTGGACGATTCGGCGCGAGGCGTTTAGTCTATTGCGCCAACATTTGGGCAAAAAACGTACCGCGCCGTTTATTGACGATATTATTGTGGAGCCAGCTAAAATGCCCGAGTTTTTGCCAAAATTGCGAGCTATTTTAGATGAGTATAATTTATTTTATACTATTGCTGGCCACGCCGGTGATGGCAACTTTCATATTATTCCCTTGCTGGATATGCGTGACGCCAAAAATGTAGAGATTATTATGGAATTGTCCGAGCGGGTTTATGATCTAGTCTTAAGCTTTGGTGGTTCGATTACGGCCGAGCACAACGACGGTATTATTCGTACGCCATATCTGGAAAAAATGTATGGTCGGGAAGTCGTTGGGTTGTTTGCTGAAGTAAAAAGGATTTTTGACCCCCAAAATATTTTTAATCCGGGCAAGAAGGTCGGGGGAAGTCTGGAATATCTGAAAAATCATCTAATTAGAAATTAGATGATTTAAACTCGAAGCACGAAGCACGAAATCCGAAACAATATCCAAATCCTAAATGGGGAAAATTAAAAACATTTTGAATTTAATTTTTTGTGCTTTGAGCTAATTTGTTTCGTGTTTCGGATTTCGAATTTAGTGCTTAGAGCAAACTTGCTTTTTTAGCAAGTTTGCTCTATAGTGTCTCCGTTATGTTGACTCTAAATGCTAAGAAAAGAGAGGTTTTCGGTGGGAAGGCCCTAAAGGGCGCTCGCACGGCTGGCCAATTGCCGGTTATTATCTATGGCCGAAAACAAGAGGCCACTCCTTATTTTGTTGATTTGAAAGAGTTCAATAAGATTCACCGCGAAGCGGGTGAATCGACCGTGATTGAGTTCAAGACTGAAAATACCGATCTGGATGTTCTAATTTATGCGGTTGACTTTAACCCAGTATCAGGTGAAGCGGTGCACGCTGATTTGTATGCAATTGAAAAGGGTAAAAAGGTGGAAGTTGAAGTACCGTTGGTGTTTGAAGGCGAATCCCCAGCAGTTGAAAACCTAAGTGGAGTGTTGGTGAAGGTTATTCACGAGTTGTCAATTGAAGCCATGCCAAAGGATTTGCCCCATGACATTAAGGTTGATATTTCTAGTTTGGTGGACTTTGATAGTCAAATTACCGTAGCTGATTTGAAAATTCCAGCGGGCGTAACGGTGTTGGTAGACGAAGCCGAAGTAATCGCCCTTGTGTCCGAGCCTAAAGATGAACCAGTTGAAGAAGTTGCAATAGATTTAGCTGATATTGAAGTTGAGAAGAAGGGCAAGAAAGAAGACGAAGAAGGAGTAGAGACGGCTGAATAACCCAAATACAAAACCCCCGATTCGCGCGTCGCGCGAATCGGGGGTTTTTGCTATACTAAACCGGTATGTTTGATTCAAAAACTATTTATTGGGGACAGAAAAGCGGATTAATCATCCTTTTTAATTTGATTCTTGTTTCCTCGCTCGTTGTTTTTCCACAAATTTTACGAGCCGAGACGACTGCCGAAGAAGCCAAAGTTGCCCGTGAATCGGCTCTGCGTGACGAGTTGGCTAAGGTTGAAGCAGATATCCTAGCTAACACTAAACTATTAAATTCTAAACGAGGGGAGTCAGCTTCTATTTCTCGTGATATTCAAATTCTTACTTATCAAATTAATCAAGCTAAATTAAAAATTAGACAAAAACAAATTGAAATTGAAAGGTTGGGTGGTGATATTACTAAAAAGGAGGTTACCATTACAACCCTTTCTAATGAAATTGAAGAAGAAAAAGAATCGCTAGCGGAGTTATTGCGAAAAACCAAAGATCTTGACCATATTAGTATGTCGGAAGTTGTTTTAGGTAATGATACCCTATCAGATTTCTTTGTTGATATTGATTCGTTTAACTTTATTCAAGCCAATATGCATCGGTCATTTGCGGCAATGCGTGATACCCAAGTCGAAGCAACGAAAGAAAAAATAACCTTAGAACGGCGCCGAACCGCGGAACAGGATGCCAAGCGGGTTATTGAAGTGGAAACAAAAAAAATTCAAACCGCTGAAGCAGAAAAGAAAAGACTACTGACTATTTCCAAGTCCCAAGAAGCGGGCTATGGTCAAATTATTGCCGAAAGGGAAAGACGGCGAGCGGCCATTAGAAGTGAGTTGTTCCGTTTGCGGGATTCGTCTAGTATTTCTTTTGGCGAGGCCGTAGATATGGCGATTTTGTTGTCTAAAAAAACCGGTGTTCGACCGGCTTTTGCTCTAGCTATTTTAAAACAAGAAACTAATATTGGTCAAAATTTGGGTAGCTGTAACCGAGCGGGTGATCCGCCAGAAAGGCATTGGAAGGCAATTATGCACCCAACTCGTGATCAGGCTCCCTACTTGCGGATTGTGACCGAGCTCGGCCTTGATCCCGAGACCACCCCTCTGTCTTGTGCTATGAGTTATGGCTATGGTGGGGCCATGGGTCCGGCCCAATTTATTCCTTCGACTTGGGAGCCCTATAAAGCTCGAATTACAGCGGTAACAGGTAATAATCCACCCAATCCTTGGCGGCCACTGGACGCCTTTGCGGCCTCTCAACTTCTTTTGCGCGACTTGGGGGCGGCGGGTGGTACATATACCGCCGAGCGAACGGCAGCCCTCCGCTACTACGCTGGAGGCAACTGGGCGGACCCGCGCAATGCTTTTTATGGCAATTCAGTTATGAATCTAGCCACTCAAATGCAGGCTCAAATTGACATCTTGCAAAGCAGTTAATTCTATGGTAAATTCTTCCCATGCAAAAGGAAATTCACCCCACCTACTATCCGGAAGCTAAAGTAAACTGCGCCTGCGGTAACACTTTTACGGTGGGTTCTACTAAAGAAAAAATAGAAGTTGAAGTTTGTGCCAATTGTCACCCTTTCTTCACTGGTAATGAAAAAATTATGGATACCGCTGGTCGGGTTGAGAAATTTAAGGCGCGCGCTAAGAAAGCTACTCCAGCCAAGAAAAAAGTAGTCAAGAAAAAAAAGATAGCCGAGACCACAGTCGAATAGACTTTTTACCGCCAGAAACGCAGACAATGCGTTTCTTTGTTAGTGGTCTTCCGGTATTATATTGTTATGACCAATGATGCAGAGTTAAATTTTGATGAGCTAAGGCAAAACCAAAAAACTGCCTATTTAATGATGGAACATGATCGGCTGACAGCCAAAATTGCGGAGGCTGATACGGTGGCTAGTGGTGACCCGGAGATGGCCGATTTAGTCGCCGAAGAAAAAAATGACCTAATTAAGCAACGGCAAGGTTTAGAATCTACGATGAGTGAAATAGTGGCTAAAGATGTAGCTACCGACGAGGCTGTTAACGAAGTGATTATGGAAATAAGGGCTGGCGCTGGTGGCGAAGAGTCGGCCCTGTTTGCCGTAAATCTAAAAGAGATGTACGAAGCTTATGCCGTATCTTTGGGTTGGCAATTTCAGGTCCTTGATGAATCTTTGTCTGAATTGGGCGGATACAAAGAAGTGGCGATTGAAATAAAAGGCAAAAATATTTATGACTCCTTGCGTTACGAAACTGGTGTACACCGGGTGCAAAGAATTCCGGCGACGGAAAAACAAGGTCGGGTTCACACCTCAACCGCTTCGGTGGCGGTAATGCCGATTCGCAAGAAAACAAAAGTTACTATCAACCCCGCAGATCTAGAAATTGAAACCACGCGTTCAGGTGGGGCGGGCGGACAGAATGTTAACAAAGTTGAAACAGCGGTCCGGATTGTTCATAAACCAACCGGTATTGCCGTGCGTAGTCAAAGTGAACGATTTCAACAGAGAAATCGTGAAAAAGCGATGATGATTTTGGAGGCTAAATTAAATGAGTTACAAGAGTCGGCCGATAAAAAAGAGGAAACCGACGAAAGGCGAAGTCAGATTGGAACGGGCGATCGAAGCGAAAAAATCCGTACCTATAATATTTTGCAGGACCGGGTAACTGACCATCGGATCAAGGAATCTTGGCACGGTATCGAACGGATTTTAGGGGGTCAAATCGGACCAATTGTGGAAGCTTTGGCGGCTGCTGGGGGCGGTACTTTAGATGGAAGTGATGACGACGAGTGATGGTTACAGCTAATATTGCCAATTTACCATATATTTGTTAGACTGCTTGCCGTATGGAAAATACTGATACTAAGACTGGAAACGAGGGAATTGTGCGCGAACTATTTAAAGTTGGTGCTCATTTTGGTTTTAGCCGGGTTCGGCGTCACCCTTCAGTAGATAAATATATTTTTGGTTATAAAAACAAGACGGCAATTATTGACCTAGAAAAAACCATTGAATCTTTAGAAAAAGCTAAGGCTTTTGTCCGCCAACTAGGAAGCGAAGGTAAACAAGTTTTGTTTGTCGGCAATAAAAATGAAGCCCGCGAGGCCGTTAAAAAAGCGGCTTTATCTGTTGAGATGCCTTATTCAGCGGAACGGTGGATCGGTGGTACTTTGACTAACTCTAGTCAGATTAAGACCCGTCTTAAGCGATTAGCTGAAATCAAAGCTGACGAAGAATCTGGTGAGTTACTAAAATATACTAAAAAAGAACGGGGTTTGATTGCTAAAGACAGAAAAGATTTAGAGCGATATTTTGGTGGCATCGTAAATATGTTAAAAATGCCGGCGGCGATGTTTATTGTTGATAACCTGGCTGAAAGTAATGCTTTAGCGGAAGCTAAAATTATGAAAATTCCGGTTATTTCTCTTTCAAATTCTGATTGCGATATTCGTGAAATTCCTTACCCAATAATTTGCAATGACGGCGCCACTGGTAGTATTGCTTACTTTGCCAACGAAATTGCTAGCGCCTATAAGGAAGGACAAAAAAACCCAGTTGCTCCGAAAATTCAGACTGAAGTCAAGGTGGATACAGTAACAGCGCAATAAATAGTTTTAGTTTATAATGTAGCGATAAGCTATAAATATGGCTGATACACAATCAATTAAAGAATTACGCGACCGCACTGGCATTTCCATGGCCGAGTGTAAAAAAGCCCTAGATGCCTCTGGTGGTGATGTTGAAAAAGCCCTAGAAGTTTTGCGTGAAAGGGGGGTTGAGATGGCCGGTAAAAAGTCTGACCGCGAATTGGGGGCAGGCGTAATAAGCTCATATATTCATGCTGGTGGTCTGATTGGGACCTTGGTCGAGATTGCCTGCGAAACCGATTTCGTTTCTAAAAACGAAGATTTTAGAGCTATGGCAGAAGATATTGCGATGCATATTGCCGCCACTAGTCCGGCTGATGTAGCCGAACTATTGACTCAAGAATACATAAAAAATCCTAGTTTGACCGTCGAAGCCCTAATTCAACAAGGGACCCAAAAATTTGGCGAAAGAATAGTGTTAGCCAAGTTCTCTCGTTTTGAGATTGGAGCGTAAGTTTTATGATAATATTTCTTACAATTGCTGTTATTTGTTATGGTGTTGCGGGGGCAATAGTTTTTTTAAGACTTAGAGATTTGCGAACCGGTAAGGTAACCCTAGCCGATTTACAACAACCCTCTTTCCGGTTGTGGTTGTCAAACACCCTAGATGCTTTTGCGGTGTCCATAGTATTTTTATCTCGTGAATTGGCCCATCATTCGTATGTATATCTATTAGTGATTGCCAAACGTCTGGTTTCTTTGGCCAAGAGAGTGTCAATTAAAATTGAACGAGTTTTGGGTCAGGTCATACACACTACCCGTGAACGCAAACGAAGCGATCGGGAAAGGGGTTCGTCGTCTCTTTTTCTAAGAGAAATGAAAATACATCAGGCGGAAGTTAAGCGGACCTTGCAGTCTTTTTCCAGACATTAAAAATATAGTGGCGGACTAGCAAGATAATAGGTAAAGAATTCTTTAAAAATATTAAATAAGCCGGCACCCGCCCGCAACGCCTGAGCTTGCGACCCGCCTGCCATGCGAGGGCACGAGCGGGCAGGTGGCGGGCGGGTAGCTCAGTTGGTACCTGCCTGCCGGCAGGCAGGGAGCGCCACTTTTGAAAATCATGATATATTTTGTTTACGCAATTAAAAGTAAAAAGGATAATAGGATTTATGTTGGTATGACTAGTGATGTGGAGAGACGAGTTGGCGAACATAATAAGGGTTATGTTTTCTCAACCAAAGGGTATATTCCTTGGAATCTTATATACATAGAGGATTGTGGAAATGTTAGAATAAATGCTAGGAATAAAGAGAAGTATTTAAAGTCTGGTGTTGGTAAAGAATTTTTGAAGAGTATTAAATAAGCCGGCATAGCTCAGTTGGTAGAGCGCCACTTTTGTAAAGTGGATGTCCGGGGTTCGAACCCTCGTGCCGGCTCAGAGAGACGACAAAGCAAGCAAACTACTTTGCTTGCGTGAGCCTGCCTGCCGGTAGGCAGGGGTGAGAAAAGATTTTTGTTATTTTTCTAGCAGGAAAAATCAAAAATCTGGGGTCGAGGAAAAAACTTTTGGCGAAAAGTTTTTGAGGTGACCGAACCCTCGTGCCGGCTCCAAAATTAAACTTTATTTTTTTTGGTTTTTTCGCTATACTCACTCCTATGGAAGAAACTAAAACTATTGGCCCCGGTGAAATAAAAAATCAATTTCACGGGACGGGCCATTTACACCCATTGACTCAAATAATGAGTGAAATGGCCGATATTTTTCGGGAAATGGGTTTTCGGGTGGCTGATGGTCCAGAAAAGGAAACCGAGTGGCACAATTTTGATGCGCTAAATATTCCGGCCAACCATCCGGCGCGGGCGATGCAGGATACTTTTTGGCTGAAGCCAACGGAAGGACGTGAACTTTTGCGGACTCATATGACCTCTGTCTCTTTGCGTGAGCTGGCCAAAAAACAATTGCCCCTGCGTGTTGTGTCACCAGGGAGGGTTTTTCGCAATGAGGCGACTGATGCGACCCACGAAGCGCAGTTTTATCAGTTTGATGGTTTAGCAATCGATCGACCTGGGAAAATTACCATGGCCGAGCTAAAGGGTGTGCTGTCTACTTTGTATAAAAAACTTTTTGGTGAAAATATTGAAATTCGTTTTCGGGCCAGTTTCTTTTCTTTTGTCGAGCCGGGCATCGAGGTGGACATTAAGTGGGGTGATCGCTGGCTCGAGGTGTGCGGGGCGGGGCTTCTTCACCCCAATGTTTTTACCGCGGCGGGGCTCAATCCGAACGAGTGGCAAGGACTGGCCTTTGGTAGTACTGTCGACCGGCTAGCGATGATAAAGTATGGCATTGAAGATATTCGTCATTTTTATCAAGGGGATATGCGGTTTTTGAAGCAGTTCTAATTTTCTAATACGATGTGGTTTAAATATTCAGAAATAAATAAACACTTTGCTTCACCTTTACCGGGGGTCGAGGCGGTGGCCGATGCTCTTATCAACCATGCTTTTGAAGTAGAGGAAATGGTGGAAAAAGATGGTGAGGTTGAGATGGATATCAAAATTTTGCCCGATAGGGCCAGTGATGCTAAAAGTGCTTTGGGTGTTGCGCGCGAAGTGTCGGCCGTACTTAATCTGCCGTTAAAAGAAGAATACAAAATATCCACCACCAAAGAGTCGGCGCGTGGAAAAATAGATTTTTCGTCAACGATAATTTCTGGTTTAGTTGGCGCGCAATTTTCTGATGAAGAAGCGATAGGCTTTTTGGAGCGTGCGGGCGTGTTAGTAGAAAAAGGGGAAGGCAAATTGGTCGCGTATATTCCTGCTGAGCGGCTAGATTTGAATATCAAAGAAGATTTGGCCGATGAGGTGGCGCGGTTGTATGGTTACGATAAAGTACCAGCGCGGGCACTGCCCGCGCTGGCCGAGACTCCGGTCGACCACCCAGACTTTATCTTAGCAAACCAAATCCGCCAATTTTTTGTCAGTCACGGCTTTACCGAGGTTTATGGCTATTCGTTTACGGCAAAAGGTGTTGTAGAAATCGCTAAACCTCTGGCTTCTGACAAAGCTTTTTTACGCACCAACCTTACCGACTGGATGAAGGCGACCATGGAGACCAATATCAAGCGTTCTCTTTTCCCAAAAGACGCGGTTAATCTTTTTGAGTTGGGCAATGTTTTTACTTCGGCTGAGACGGAAGAAAAACGGGTTTGCTTGGCGTCAAATTATGACTTGGCTGAAATTTTAGCCGAACTCAAAACAGAATTTGATGTCAGTGGCGAAGCCCAAAAAACAGGTGAAGTGTTTGTGACGGAGCTCCCACTGGCCGATTTCAAAGCCAAACCAGAGCCAGTTGACCTGTCATCGTTTATAAAACTAGAAGTTAAATACAGACCAGTCTCGGTGTACCCGCGCATTGCCCGCGACATCGCTCTGTTTGTGCCAGCTGGGACACTAAGTGCCGAAGTGGGGGAGACAATAAAACAAAACGCCGGTGGGTTGCTTGCCGAAGGGCCAATTCTTTTTGATGAGTTTACCAAGCCGGGGGAAGATCGCACCTCGCTTGCCTTTCGTATGGCTTTTCAAGCTCCAGACCGGACGCTAGAAGATATGGAAATAAATACTCTAATGGAAAAAGTTTATGAGACGGTAAAGGAAAGGGGATGGGAAGTTAGGTAGCGGTAGCCAAGAGTGAGTATCAAAAAAATAGTTAAAATAGGGCTTAAAATATAAGGTTTTTTAACCATTACCACGGACTATTGACAAATAGTTGATATGGGTGTATAATTACAGAAGAAAAGGTGGGTCATTGTCATTTATTTCATCAGCCATTTTTTATGCCTATTTGGCATGGGCATTGAAATTGGCTGATGAAATGCCAAACCCGAAAATCAGACGGGCAAATCTGGTACTTGAAAAAGGATAATTGACATGAATTCCATAAATATCCCCGCCAGGGGAACAATGTTTTTTGCGTCCGATTTTTTGGTTTTGTCGCAAAACCAATCTACTGATCATTCTACTGATCGTCTCTGTGCTGAGCCGATGATGAGAGAGTGGAGCAAATCGGAAAACGAGATTTGGGGGTTGGTCGATCACGGCAAGGAATTGCCGGCTTTGGAGCATGAAATATCCTTTGACGGCGGCGGTGAATACGCCAGTTTCTGTCGGAGGATGGAGGGGGAGATGAAAGCCAGCGAAGTCGGCCCGCGCCTCTTCGTGGCCGACATTTGCCACATCTTTCTCCATAGACAAGATCTTCTTTTGTCTGGAGAAAAAGAATGGAATATCTTCTACCTGTATGACACAGGTAGGAGGGGAATGTTCGCTTTCATCCTTGGAAAAGTCCAAGGACATTGGTCCGTCGGTTATCTGTCGTGTAATCACGACAGTGGATTATGGGAATACCCCATGGATCTTGAGGATGGGGAACAGGTCAGAGAATTTTTCTCGTTTCCTCCACCGGCCCCTGAACCGAATTTTCCCATTGATCCAGGTGAGGAACCTACTGATGTTGTAGGGGATCTTCCTAAATCAGGAAGACACCTCTACGAGGTTGCCCTTTACGATGTGTCAGGTCAGTGGTCAGGGCAATATTGCTTCCTCACCAACCGGCCCGACGCTCTCGAGCTGGTAGATAGTGTTGTCAACAAATCCATAACTTTGTGGATTGACCACGATCAGGTTGGCGAAGATGGCTTCGTTGCCATCTTTAAATGCAAGGGACAGGACGTGTGGTGGGTGGAGACGGTTCTGGCTGGCCACGTCCAGGACCAGGACATTCATTACTCTGTTCTGAGGGACAAATGGATTGAATCCCATCTGTCCTACGCCGGGCCCGATGGCTCATATAGGGAGTCATCAGTGAGGGAGTTTTTATCCTCTACTGTGGCTCTTTCCAGCCACAAGGTTCGGCATGGATTGAAGCTTGTCCTCTGTGGCCGTTGCAACGCAGACACCAGGAAAAGCATCTGCAAGTGCATTGCTTTAGCCCTCGGGCACTCTGCCGAGGAAGTCGCAGGGTTGGAGAAGGATCTGGGCGGGTACTGGACCCACGACCATTTCTTCCTGGCTCGGGCATTGGGGATGGAAACTACCCCCGAGCCGACGCCATGGGAAGGGCTTCCGGCAGGAGTGGTGAGACTCTATTAGTCCAGGTCTCGCACCTCTTTCGTAAATTTTGGACTAGCAACAGGCTCGGTATGGAAACATACTGGGCCTTTTCTTTTTACTTTATTTTCCTATCCAAATATGCTAAAATGGGTCTATATAAATAGCTGTTTTTTGACCATAATTTAGATATTACCCAGCCTCATTAGTGAGGCCTTTCCTTTGCGGAATCTTGCACAGGCCGACGGGCCGAGCAGAGCAAAAACTTAGCCAAGTTTTATGCGTATGACGCAAAGAAAAGGCCGAACGACTACTTATGCCTAAAAAAACTGAAACTACCAAACGCCAATATGGGGCCGATGATATTGTGGTCCTAGGGGGCCTAGAAGCCGTCCGGAAGCGTCCCGGGATGTATATTGGCTCAACCGGCGAGGAAGGCCTTCAGCACCTCATGGTGGAGATTTTTGACAACTCGCGCGACGAGGCGATGAACGGCTATGCCGATGAAATAGAGGTGGCGATATTGCCCGGCGATGTTATCCGCGTGGTGGACAACGGTACCGGTATTCCGGTGGAAAAACACAAAAAGACTGGGGTTTCCACTTTGGAAACGGTGCTCACGGTTTTGCACGCCGGTGGTAAGTTTGAAGGGGATAGTTATAAAATTTCGGGTGGTTTACACGGCGTGGGCGCCTCGGTGGTCAACGCCCTGTCCGAGTGGCTGTCGGCCGAGGTGCACCGCGATGGTGGTCGCTTTGTCCAAAGTTTTAAAATTGGCAAGAAAGATAAAGATGTCAAAAAGGTAAACAGCTCGGACAAGCATGGCACGATTATTTCTTTCAAGCCTGACGCCACGATTTTTTCGGAAACCAAATTTGATTGGCCGCGGATTGTAAACCACCTACGGGGACAGGCCTATCTCGTAAAAGGGGTGCGCATTCGGGCCATTGACGCGCGTGACTATGTGGGGAAAATTGACACCGACGGAGTGTTTTATTTAAGTGAGCTAAAACTGCCAGTCCCATCACAAACTTTCTATTTTGAAGGCGGTCTTTTGTCGCTCATCAAGTTTTATAATCAGAAAGAAAAACCCGCTCACCGTAATATTTTTTATGTTGAAAAGGAAGCCAGCAATATTATGGTGGAAATTGCTTTGCAATATATTGACGATATTGATGCCAAAGAAATAACTTATACCAACAACACCCGCACGCCGGAGGGTGGTACCCATCTCACTGGCTTTCGTACGGCGCTGACCCGAACGCTGAACGACTATGGCCGGAAAAATAATTTAATTAAAGAAAACGAAGACAACTTTACTGGTGATGACGTGCGCGAGGGTATTGTCTGTGTCGTGTCGGTCAAAATGCGTGACCCCCAGTTCGAGGGGCAGACCAAAGCCAAGCTGGGTAGCGTGGAAGCGCGCGGAGCGGTGGAAACAGTTTTCGGCGAGGCCTTTAATATGTTTTTGGAGGAAAACCCCGACGATGCCAAGTCTATTATTTCCAAAGTAGTATTGGCGCTGAAGGCCCGCAAGGCCGCCAAAGCGGCTAAAGACTCGGTGTTGCGTAAGGGGGCGCTTGATGGTCTAACCTTACCCGGCAAACTCGCTGACTGTCAAACGAGAAATGCCGAAGAGGCGGAACTTTTTATTGTCGAGGGGGACTCGGCTGGTGGTACCGCCAAAGGCGGGCGGGACCGACGAACCCAAGCCATCTTGCCCTTGCGCGGTAAAATTTTGAATGTGGAAAAAGCCCGACTCGACAAGATGTTGGCCTCGAAAGAAGTGAAGTCGCTGGTGATTGCGTTGGGGGCGGCCATTGGCGACACTTTTGATATTACGAAGCTTCGCTATCACAAAATAATTCTCGCTTCCGATGCCGATGTGGATGGGGCGCATATTCGCACTTTGTTGCTTACTCTGTTTTACCGTTACTACCGACCACTAATAGAAGCTGGGCACTTGTATATTGCCCTACCACCTTTGTATATGATTAAAAAAGGTAAGGAGGTGGCCTATGCCTACAACGATGACCAAAAAGATGAAATAGTGGCCGCCATGGGTGGCATGGCGGCCGAGGCGGTCGCGGAGGTGAGTGATGGTCCCGCCGATGAAGTGGAAGAAGAATCGGCCGACGCGGTGGAAGAAGCGGAGACCAAAAAGCGTTTTGCTAAAATTCAGCTTCAACGTTACAAAGGTCTCGGCGAAATGAATGCCGAACAGCTATGGGAGACCACTATGGACCCGGACACGCGTATTTTAAAACAAGTTACTATTGAAGATGCTGAAGTGGCCGACGGGGTGTTTGATGTTTTGATGGGTGCCGAAGTGGAACCACGCCGGCTGTTTATTCAGACGCATGCGAAATTGGCGAATCTTGACATCTAAAGCCGATTATAATAATATTCTAATATGATTCAAAAAGTTATGAAAGTGGGCACTTCGGCAGTTTTCACTATTCCCAAAAAATCTTTGGGCCAGCTTGGCATTAAAATTGGCGATGATATTTCGGTTGAAGTTAACACCAAAGATAAAATCATCACCATCGAACCGGCCACCCAAGCTGTTCACGATTCCGAAACCATCACCTGGACTCGGCAATTTATTAAGCGCTACAAAAAGACGCTAGTGGCTTTAGCTGATAAATAATTTATGCGCTATTTGAGCGGAGATCAAATTCTGATTATCCATTCCCTTTTGATCGAAGAGGCCGGCGGATTGCATGGAGTGAGGGATAATCACTTACTTCAGTCAATTATTCACAAACCTCAAGGTGTTTTTGGCGGTAAAGAACTCTATAAAGGGGTGTTCGTAAAGGCGGCAATATATTTTGAATCTCTTGCCAGTTACCATGTTTTTATTGACGGAAACAAAAGGACCGCTTTCACGGTAGCGGCTAGATTTTTGGAGATTAACGGCTATAAATTAGAAGCTAGTGGCAAAACTATTGAAACTTTTGTTGTGACTGCAGTAGTTGAAAAGTGGGAGATAAAAGATATTACCGCTTGGTTACGAAAACATACCCGAAAGTTTGAAAAAAGGAAGTAGGTCGTTTGCTTAGCTTCCTTTTCCAAACATAGAAAACCACTCCAGCGAGTGGTTTTCTTCTGCTCCAGCGGGGCCGTTTGGCCTTGTGCCTGCTGGGGCAAATACATAAGGCCAAAACCCTGCCGGCCTGCCCGCCATTGGCTGAAGCCGCAGGCGATGGCAGGCGGGCCGACACCTCCGCCCGCCTGCCATGCGAGGCACGAGCGGGCAGGCAAGGTTTGGAAACGGAACTAGGCTCGCTTTTGGTTAATCTTTTTAGAGAGTATAATAAATTATTAATAATTTTTAATTAAAATAATATGGCAATAATACAGTTTCCTTCAACTGGTATGACTACAAAAACCCCTCAATCCGAACACTTTCTAATAATTTAATACTTGTAAT
>CAYHFD010000018.1:0-17725 GCA_964355855.1 uncultured Candidatus Saccharibacteria bacterium
TTTTAGAACCTCGACATTGTGTCGGAGGGGCCAAAAGCCCAAAAATGTGGCTTAGGCTATAGGCTATAAAGGAGCAATACCGTGAAGAAGCTAAATATCCTGGTCTTTATCGGAATACTTGTGGCGGGGGTGGTGACGAGGCTTGAGTATATCAGCTACGCAGCGAAAAACGCGACAGGTAAGACAGGTAATACTCCTGTCCCTGTCGACGTCCTGGATGTCCAGCAACAGACATCCAAGCCGGGGCCGTACGAGCTCCCGGTGATGGTCAAGGGGCCTACCAGCCATACAAGTTTCTCTGAAAGGCTAAAGGTCGCTGACAAAATCGGTGAAGTATACGTGATGGAAACTTCACCCGTACAAAAGCAAGACCGTTGGCTGGTAGCCATCACAACGTGTGCGACGGCAACCTGGTTCAAACCAACCGGAACCGATGGCGCAAGTCCACAACTGGTTGAGGTAGAATCGCAGGCTTTCAAAGCGGAAAGAAACACCCCCGTCATTCTTTATGAAGATGACGAGGGGAGGTTCATCGTTTCCGTATAGTCGTTGTGAAGCATAATAAACTTCAACAGTGCATCTAGGGCAAATGTCCTAGATGCACTCTTTTTTTTCTTAAAAAAATTATTGTACTTTTTAAATTACTCCCGCCTCCCCACCAGTGTCCGCTGGGCTAGAATCGTTGGAACCGTCACCTGGACCAGCTTCGGTACTGGCCGTATCAACACCAGCTGGTTGATCAACAGCACCACTTTCACCACTATTTTGTTGGGTATCACCGTTGATGTCGCTGGTTTCGCCACTATCTGCTGTACCTCCAGCGGTCTCGCCTTCGCTACCAACCCCGGTGTCGGTACCATCGCCAGCACCCTCCTCTCCTGTATCGGTGTCTGTCTCCCCCCCCGTCCCAACATCACCAGCTGGTGGTTCTGGCTCGGGTTCCGGTTCAACTACTTCTTCCGCTACCACCAAATCTTCACACTTCCCCGGTGCTGTTTCCAGCGTAGCATTGTCGATATAAATACAGTAAAACTCGCCGGTAGTTTTGTCTTGGGTCGTAATACCATTTTTAACCGTTAGTTTATTGGTTTCAATTTCATCTACCATCAGCTTACCATCTTCACTGATGCTCCATTTACCCGTAATACTTGAAATGGCCGAAACATTTTTAAGCGCTTGGCCACCCAAGTCAAGGGAAGCAAGGGACTTGAGGTCGCCAGTTGCTTCATCCATTGTCCACCAGTCGGTGATATTGCCATTTTCAACCAGCAGGGAAAGATGTTGGACTTTTTTCACCAACAAGGCAGTGATGTCTTCGTAATAGATAGAGTTGGGCCGGCCCGCGGCATCGAGCGGCACCAGCTCGGGGGCGATCGCATAAACATCTTCAGCGATCAAACCATAGTGAGCAACGCCAGTACCCTTGAGGGTAAATGAGGCCGGCTTGAGTTGGGAAATAATATCCTCGCCCTCGAGATAGGTAATATTATCCTTGTATCTTTTGGAAGACACCAAACAAGTGGTAACTCCGTTGTTAAATGTTATTTCTTTACCACCTGATATACAGACAGCACTATCGCCAGTAGCGACCGCCGACAAGCCATTAAAAGCTACCGTGCCGGTAACTGACAAAGTTCGCCACGGAGTAGTAGTGCCCACGCCGATTTTACCACTGGTATACGAATTGCCATAAACATTGAGAGTGACGTTTTTTAGACCCGAGGCAGCACTATTGCCAATATTAACTGTACCATCGGCCCCATAAGTATCTCCTTCTCCTCCATTGGCTAAATAAACAGTACCACCAGCACCACCGTTGGCACCAGGCCCGGATTCATCAGCGCCACCGGAAGAAATATAAACACTACCGCCAATACCGCCAGTTGTTCCATTTGTGAATGTTCCCTTACCTTTGGAAATATAAGTAGTAGCTGCCTCTCTGCCAACTAGCCAACTGCCACCGTTTATTTGGGTAACAAATAAGACGCCGGCTGATGTAGAGGCAACATCTAAGATATTTGTTCCTGCATTCCAATTCAAATCACTTTCCCCGCCGAAAGAACCGGCATTATTGAATTGAATATTACCATCAGACCCCGCTGGGGTCCCCGACCCACCACCAACACAAGTCTCGTTGATAGAGAAACAACCACCCCTTAGATTGATGCCGTAGCCGAAGGTGGAGGTGGCGGTGACCGAGAGATTGATGGGGCCGATGCCGGTGTTACCAATAGACAAAATACTGCCCGGGGTGGTGGTCCCGATACCGACATATCCAGCGCCATTAATCACAAACATATCACTGGTACCTAAAGCAGTGGATGAAGCAATAGCAAACCGCCCACCATTGGAAACATCCATACCAATAGTCCATTTGTAGGTGGAGCCGGAGGCGCCAGAAAAACCAATGGCCGACTTGGTGGTAGAGTAGATATCGAGGAGATTATTGGGGGTGGTGGTGGCGATACCGACATTGCCCGTTCCTGTAATTCTTAACCTTTCTGCTGGTGGCGTTGACGCAGCCGTATTCACACGGGTATAGAAAGCTAAACCAACAATCTGTTCATAAGTAGTCTCCGATACTCCGGCAATGCCCGCCCATTTTGGTATCTCATTTACAGTCTCATTTGCGCCAAGTTGGAATTTAATACCGACACCGGGACCTTGGTCAAGTTGATGTAAAGTATTTCTAAACATTCCATTCCAAGCCAACGTAGCACTTGATGTAGCGACTGTTAATGTTGCCAGTGGAGCGGTGGTATTAATTCCAACATCGCCATTAGCTGTTATAGATACTCTATCCGACCCCGCTGTTTGAAACCGCATAATGTCAGTGGCATTATAAATACCCGTGTTTGTGTCCCCCACGAAAGAATAAGCAAGATTTCCGGCCCCCGAAGCTCCCACATTAGCGAAGACCCGTCCGGTGGAATCCACTTGAAAAGCGTCCGAAGCTCCCACGGTGAGCATGGAAGCCGGTGAGATGTCACCGATACCCACATTGCCACTAGCATCGATCACAAACGGCGAATTGTCATCCGCCTGGTCTTCAACAATAAATGAATTACCAGTGCCGGTATTTTGGACGGTGAGTTTAGCTTCCGGGGTGGTGGAGCCGATGCCGACAAGACCACCGCCGGTCATAGTCATTACAGATGCCCAGGTTCCAGACCCTGAGGCCAGTTCAAAGTTTAATGTTGTATTAGCCGGGGTCGCGCTCCAACTACTAGTAATTTTATTGGTATAAGTATTATGGATATCTGACCTGGTCAGAATCAATGAATCTGCCCGATTAGCATAACTGTTCGAGGAGGCTGACCCACTGCTTATTTTTATTTCACCACCAGACACATGAAGTAGTGAGCCGGGTACGGCAGTACCAATACCCACCCGGTTTGTTGAATAATCATACACCAACCCACTCGTCTCTACCGCGAGACCACCCGCAAAAGTGGAGGTGGCGGTGGAGGAAGTGGCAACAAAACGTGAAGCATCCACCAGCGAGGTGAAGCGGGCGTTGCCGGTAACGTCGAGGGTGTAGGTGGGGGCAGTATTACCTATAGCTAAATTGTTGCCAGTATTGATCCACGAATCGCCGGTCGCGCTCAATCTAATAGCTTCAGCGTCAGCAGCACTGTAAAGAGAAGCCAACCCACCACCACCAGAAACCTCAAAAATACGGAAAATACTGGTATCAATACCGGCTGAATCGGAAACTACAAAAACATTGCCACCACTGGCTGACGACAAAACTTCCAATTCTTGTGATGGTGATGCCGTGCCTATACCAACCAACCCGGCGGCGTCGACTATGAATGGTGTTGAATCAGGAGAAGCTGCATCTTCGACGATTAAAGATGGGCCAGAGCCAGTATTAGTGACCGAGAGTGCTCCCCACGGGGTGGTGGTGCCGATGCCGACACCAGTACTAAGTAGAGACATTACATTTACTTCTGGTGTATTAATATTGCCGTCTCCTAAATTTATGTCTAACCTCGTCTTAGAGGCCAGGCCTGCTGTATGTGTTCCAAGTAGAAAATCGACTGAAGCATTCCATTTTGTGCCACCTGTACCACCTCTAATCATACGTAATACTGATTCAGTGCCAACTGTGGCCGCAGTCATAGCTGTTGGGGAGTAAAGATTTGTTATAGAAGCAGCTCGTGATAAAGAGCCTGTTGTAATATCCTGCCCAGCTCCTAAATCGATATTACCATCTACGGTCAAAGTAGCCCCAGGGCTCGCCGTCCCTACCCCCACATATCCACTACCATTGATAACAAACATATCATTCGTCCCTAATGCCGTCGATGAAGCAATCGCAAACCGCCCACCATTGGAAACATCCATACCCATCGTCCACTTGTAGGTGGAACCCGAAGCGCCGGAGAAGCCGATGGCGGGTTTGGTGGTGGAGTAGATGTCGAGGAGGTTGTTGGGGGTGGTGGTGCCAATACCAACATTTGTTCCATTAAAAACAAAACTTGTACCAGAAGTAATGGAAGTCCCATTGAAATAATTTACACCATTGGTCGATTGTGAGGTCGCATTGGTCCCCCCATTAGCCACCGGTAAAGTGCCGGAAACATCGGTGGTCAGCACCGCTTGGCCGAAAGAAACCGTGGTGCCATCGGTGCGCAAGAGGCGGTTAGCTGTCCCACCAGAAGTAAAGCTTGGAATGCCAGATGAATTGGTAACCAAAGCGGAAGTGTTGGCTGTAGTAATTGATGATAAGTTGTTGGCCGTGGTTGTGTAAAGCAAAGTGTTGGTACCACCAAAAGCGGTGAGACCGGTGCCACCTTTGGCGACGGCCAGCGTGCCAGTGGTGTCAGAAATCGCAATCCCTAAAGTGGAAGTGGCGGATAAAGTGTAGCCGGTACCATTACCAACGAGAAGTTGCCCGTAAGTGGGAGTGGCGGTAAGAGCGGTGCCCCCTTTGGCAACCGCAATCGCCGTGCCACTCCAAACTCCGGTGGCAATCGTGCCCAAAGTTGTTAAGTTCGTACTGCCTGCCCACGTGGACAGCGCGGTGTTTTCGACATTGTTTAGGTTGAGCGTGGTTTTCAAATTGGCCGTGGTCGTGCCCGCTAAAGTGGTTGCCCCCGAAGCGTAGAGAACATCACCGAGAGTCCAAGACGAGAGGCCGGTACCACCTTTTGAAACCGCGAGCGTTCCCACAGTATCGGAGATGGCGAGGTTGAGTGATGAAGTCGCGGTTAAAGTGTAACCACTGGTGGCATTACCCACCAAGAGGTTGCCGTAGCTTGGCGCCGTGGTGAGACCAGTGCCACCGTACAAAACACCAACGGAAGTGGTAGCGGAGACCACACCGGCATTGGCTTGAAGGGGGCCGTTGAGGGAACCAACAGTTAAAGTGCTGTTGAAAGTGTTGGCACCCGTGAAAGTGTTGGCGGTATAAGTTTTGGGGATAGTTGATGACGCGTGGATGTAGGTGTTGACCAAAGAGTCGGAATAATATTTGTTGGTCGAGCCTTGGGTCAAAGCATCGGTGGTGGTAGCCGAGAAATAGGTGAAGAATGGTGTGCCAAAGTTGGTGAGGTTGCGAGCATCAAGATAGTAACTACCTTCTTGACCGTCAAAGGTGCCAGTCCACGCGCCAGTTTTGGTAAGGTATGCATCTTCAATAGCCGTGCCACGCCAGAGGCCGGTGGCAATCGTGCCCAAAGTTGTTAAGTTCGTACTGCCTGCCCACGTGGACAGCGCGGTGTTTTCGACATTGTTTAGGTTGAGCGTGGTTTTCAAATTGGCCGTGGTCGTGCCCGCTAAAGTGGTTGCCCCCGAAGCGTAGAGAACATCACCGAGAGTCCAAGACGAGAGGCCGGTACCACCTTTTGAAACCGCGAGCGTTCCCACAGTATCGGAGATGGCGAGGTTGAGTGATGAAGTCGCGGTTAAAGTGTAACCACTGGTGGCATTACCCACCAAGAGGTTGCCGTAGCTTGGCGCCGTGGTGAGACCAGTGCCACCGTACAAAACACCAACGGAAGTGGTAGCGGAGACCACACCGGCATTGGCTTGAAGGGGGCCGTTGAGGGAACCGAGGGTGAGGCTACCGGTTAAAGACCCATTGCCATTTACCACCAAACCAGTGGAAGAAGCAGTGCCAATGACATCTAAAGCGGTGGACGGTGCAAGTGTGCCAATACCAACATTACCAGCACGTTCCAATGTTAATATTGGCAATGCTTCAGTAATACCTTGAAAAACCAACTCATTGGAATTAGCTTTGTAAACTAATTCCATACCTTGACCAACCACATCTTCCATAAATTGAAAAACGGCGTTTAAATCGGTGCCCGAATTATGAATTCTTAAAGTAGTGGTACCAGTGCTAGCAAAAACCGACAAAGTTGTACTTGGCGCATTGGTGCCAATGCCCACCCGATTATTTAGTGCATCAACAAATAATGTCTCACCATCTACCCCTAGTGAACCAGCAAAAGTGGAAGTGCTATTGCCAGACACTGTGAGAATACCAGCGAGACTTTGATTACCAGAGACATACAGACTAGTCGTCGTAGCATTGGTGGTAGTAGAATTACCGACATTTAAAGCGGTGATGGTGGCCGAAGCATTGGTGGTGGTGGCATACAGAAAATCAGAAGCGGTCAGGTTATCAAGTTTGTCGGCGTTGAAAGCGGCCGGCACCGCGCCAATAATTTTGCGCGGCGACATTTCACCGTCACTCGCCACATTGACCCCCAGATACAAAGTTTGGTTGAAATCAACCGAAGCCAGTGAAGTCACCGAACCAAGCATGACACTAAACAAACCAGCGGTCGAAGTAACACTTTGCGTTTCGGTCCAAATCGCCGTGCCCCCAGACGAAGCGGTGTAAAGTGAAAAAACCGTGCTACGGGTAGCATTGGCGACCGCGTCGCCCGCCGTGGTAGTAAGTTTACCTTGGTAATTTATTTGCTGGTTGATAGTGGCGGTGACACTAAGCGGAAAAATAAACAAAGCCAACAAAAGCAGAGAAAGAGAAACTGTTCTTATTTTTCGTAATACAAATTTTCTAGAGTACCACTTCGAAAAAGCAAAACTTAAAATTGTTTGCCTTAAAACCAACACATAACAACGGATTTGCTTAATCAGTTTTCCGTAACTTGTTGGCATTATTTAATTAGTATAATTGTATCATTTTTACGTCGTTTTATTTTGAAAAATAAAGGGTTTTTGTGGATAAATCAGTCGCCAAAATATGGCTTAAAGAAAGCTACATTTTGGCGACTGATTACCACTTGTTTTTAATAATTAACTTTTTTAGTTATCCACACAAAAAATCGCGCCGGGCGCGATTTTTTGTTATTATTTATTGTTTTTTTGGCACTAATCTACTTTTTATCTGTTTTTATATTTTTTTTCTTTATCATATTCTCCTTTATTTCTAAAAAATACCCATATTTACACAAATAGCTATAATCTAACGACCGTGTATTTTTGTCTATAGTTAGGCAAGACTAAACTTTCTTCGTAACCAACCATCATTTTCAATACTATCAGCAGTAATGTATAAAATTTCTTTACCTATTTTAAAATCTGACTTTAAAAGTACAATGATTTCGGCACAGTCATATGGATACACCCACACACTGTTTTGCAAACGAACAAACCCAAGATTCAAAAGCCACATGCGTAAACGATCACGAGTACCCCTTTTCCATTCTTTAATATCAAAGATTACCAGTCGATATTTCCCGTCCCAATGTTTAGGCACAGGTAAACCCTCTTCAAGAAACTCATATTTTTTAAGAACATCCACGCCTTGGGCCGTAATAGATATCAAACTTTGTCCAATTTTATTTTTAGTAATTTTTACATCCCCCCTTTCCAACAAACGACCAATGACTTTATTATTTATATAACTATTTCTAAAATTGCGTCTTTTTTTATCAGTAAAAACTCCCAGATATTGCAGGGTATTGGGAGCTACAGTAGCAAGAACAATAAAACCAGCAACCTTGATAGTCATCAATGTAGCCTTGGTTAAATTTATCTTATTTATCCGTTTTTTACTTTTATTTCCACCGTTTTTTTCCAGTCCATTCATATAGCTATTATATAACGGTCGTTAGAAAATAACTACATCAACTCAACTACACAAAAAGAAGGGGGTAACTAGTGTCTATCGGTGCTTATTTTCCGTGACAATGTTTGTATTTTAGCGGCATGCCATCTGACTTCTTGGCCCCGCAGGGGCAGGGGTCGTTGCGACCCACCTTTGGCCCGTCAGTAGCAGTTTTAGGTACATCGCCAGCATTAAGCGGATCAGCCCCCGGCAAAGCGGTAATATCGGTATGAACTTCGTGTAAGTTTGTCTTTTCTTCAATTTTAATTTCCGCAGTCAAATTGGGGGCCAGACGAACAAAGTCCAAAAAAACAGCACCCTCTAAATCTTTAAACAGTCGTAAACCTTCCTTTTTAAATTCCACCAACGGGTCGCGCTGACCATAAGCTCGTAGACGCACCGACCCTTTCATATAATCAATGGCTTCGAGGTGCTCCATCCAGTACATATCAATAATTTGTAGCACCAGCTCACGCACAGCCACCACAAAACTATCACCAGACTGTTGTTCTTTAGAATCTAAAATGGTTTGAAAATTTTTAGCTTCAGCTTCTGGTAAAGCCAACTCTAAAATGGCCCGATTGGCAAAAGCCAAAACACCCGCCTTGCCCCCTAACATTACTTCTTGCCGTCGGTCATACATTGTCACCCGTTGCAGATTAACCACATCATCATATTCCAACAAATGTTTACGAGTATCAAAATTCATTCCTTCAATGCGAGATTGGGCACTTTCGATGGCCCGCGACACGATACTGTTTTGGATTGGTTCATCTTCGGGTATACCAAAACGACCCATCATATTTTTAATCCGATCCGAAGCAAACACTTTCATGAGGGAATCTTCAAGTGAAATATAAAATTGGGTGGCGCCGGGGTCGCCCTGACGGCCAGACCGGCCACGAAGCTGATTGTCGATACGCCGAGCCTCGTGTCGTTCGGTACCGATTACAAACAGCCCACCCAAAGATTTGACCTCTTCCCGTTCCTCGGGGGTGGCCAGTGGCCCGCCCAGTTTAATATCCACCCCACGACCAGCCATGTTGGTAGCAATTACCACACTTTTTTTCTTACCCGCTCCCGCTACTATCTCGCCTTCCCGTTCGTGGTTTTTAGCATTTAATATCTCATGGGGAATACCTTCTTTACGCAAGTAGGCCGACAAGAGTTCATTTTTTTCAATACTAACCGTACCAATTAAAACCGGCTGACCCTTTTCATATAGTTCACGCACCCGACGAGCAATAGCTTTAAATTTACCACTTTCGGTTTGGAAAATAAGGTCGCCATGATCTAGTCGCGCTGGCGCATGATTGGTAGGAATAGCATAAACATCAAGACCATAAACTTTTTCAAATTCTTCGGCCGAAGTTTTGGCGGTCCCAGTCATACCCGCCAACTTGGTATAAAGACGAAAATAATTTTGCAAAGTCACCGAACCAAAAGTTCGAGATTCTTCCTTGACCGCAACTCCTTCTTTGGCCTCGACTGCCTGGTGCAAACCTTCAGACCAACGGCGGCCAGGTTGAAGGCGACCAGTAAACTCGTCAACAATAATAACTTCGCCATCTTTGACGACATATTCTTTATCTCGCTCATAAAGAGCTTTGGCGCGGATAGCGGTTTCTAGGTGATGAACATATTTTATGCCACCTTCGGTGTAAATATTACCGACCCCCAAAACTTGTTCCGCTTTTTCTATCCCCGGCTCGGTAATAGCAATAGAGTGAAATTTTAAATCAACCGTATAATCTTCCTCTTCTTTAAACGACCTAACCAGAGCCGAAAAAGTCGCGTATAAACTTTCACTGGCACCGGCGGGGCCAGCAATAATAAGCGGAGTTCGCGATTCATCAATTAAAATTGAGTCGACCTCATCGACGATGGCAAAATTATGCCTGGCTTCCTTGTCACCCCGCTGGCTAAGTTGATTGGCTTGATGGGCTAAGTTGTCGCGCAAATAATCAAAACCAAAAGCGTTGTTGGTGCCATAAGTAATATCAGCGGCATAGGCTTCGCGCCTAGCGATTGGTTTTAAAAACTCTGGTAAAACCTTAAAGGAACCCGCTTCGTCACGCTCCTCGTCTTTTTCGGTGTGGCTTGGATCATATAAAAAACTGTCATGCTGATTGACAACCCCCACCGACAACCCCAGCAAATTGTAAACTTGCCCCATCCACGAGGCGTCACGACGGGCCAAATAATCATTAACCGTAACCACATGCACTCCCCGCCCCGACAAAGCATTTAAATAAACCGGGGCGGTCGCCACCAAAGTTTTTCCTTCGCCGGTGCGCATTTCCGCGATCGAGCCACGATGTAAAACAATGCCACCCAAAAGCTGGACATCAAAATGTCTCTGCCCCAAAGTCCGCCAAGCCGCTTCACGAATAACCGCAAACGCCTCGGGCAAGATATCATCAAGGGTGGCGCCAGCACCCAAGCGCGCTTTAAATTCAGCCGTCTTGTTTTTTAAATCGACAGCCGAAAGGGACCGAACGGCCGGCTCAAAACCGTTGATAGTTGCCACGATTGGCTCTAATTTCTTTAGTTCCTTGGTGGTTGGATCACCAAAGATGTTTTTTAGTATACTCATGTATTTATTTAGGAGAAACTCTATTTTAGCACAAAATCGGCTAATTTAAAGGGTTGAACCAAAGACAAAAAACAGCCCCGACCTTACGGTCGGGGCTGTTTTCAAAAACTATTTGCGGCGCTTTGCAGTGCGGCGCTTGGCGCTTTTCTTGGCAGCTTTTTTAGTTGCCTTCTTTTTTGCTGCTGGTCGGCGCTTGGCGCTTTTCTTGGCAGCTTTTTTCTTTGCCATGGTTTACAGATAAATTATTTTTAAAATTTTGTAACAACGCTCGACCTTTTGTTCAGAAAATTTTGTCGATGAAAAATTTGGCTGTTACAAAGTGTTACTTACATTATCGTGCAAAAAAAAGTTACAAACAATATTTTTCATCACAAAAATGTGGATAACCAAAAAAATAATTTATAAACATAAAAAATTAATTTTAGGTTTAATTTTAAATTATTTTAAGTTTGCAAAAGACACAAAACAAAAACATCACACTTTGTGTGATGTCTTTGTTTTTAGCTTCCCAGCAGTTTTAGCCGGCGGGGCAAAACTCCAAAAGCTACATGTCTTAATGTGAGCGCAGCCGCCAGCTAAAACTGCCGGCAACCACTACTTCATATGATATAGAAAAAGAAAATCAATGCAAGAAATTTATTCTGAAAAGAATGAGTCCAAAAACGCAAAAGCCCAGCAAGCTGGGCCCTTACGCAAGACATCTAAATTGCTTTTGGAGCTGCAACCTAAAAGATTACAGCACTCACCTTTCTATACTAGCAGATAACAGTCTAAAAGTCAAGTTTTAACCCACCTCCGCCCGCCCCTCTTTAATAATTTTTATGAGTTTTTCCGCTTCGGTTTTAAATGCTGGATTAAGAACAATGGCTTCTTCTAAAACACTAATCGATTTCGTCCGCTGGCCAAGAGCATACAATGACATCGCGTATTTGGTCCAAGCATTAGTATCATTTGGATTATTTTTGGTTCTTTGACCCCAAATTTCTGTTACCAAATCATAGCGCTTTATTTTAGAATAATAATTAATAAAATTATCATCATTGACCGCCAAAGTCCCAAATCGGGGCAATAAGATTTTCTCCGCTAAAGCACGATCGCCGGTTTGGATGGCCAGCAAACCATACATTTTGACCGCTTGGTCATTGACTGGTAATAAGTCGTAAGACTCACGGGCATAGACTAGGGCTTTTTTCAAATCACCGTTGCTGGCCGCGAAGAAAGCCAAACGATATAATATATCTTGTTTTTTGGGCGAATAAGTACGCGCCAACTCCAGTTCGGCCAGCGCCTCTTGGGGACGATTGGTCAATTGTAACAACTCGGAATAGAAGATGCGCATCCGGACATCATTGGGAGCCGCGGCTAATTGTTTTTTTACCCCCGCTTCAGCCACTGTGCTCAATTTAGCAATATTGGCCGTATCAGGATTGCGATAAACAATAGCACTAGTCACAGCGGAAGTGGCCTGCTCAGAAGCTTCGCGATCAGCAAAAGTGTGATAACGATATACTTGAGCAAATGACTCGGTGGCTATTTTTATATTTCCCTGTCCCATAGCCCGGAGAGCATTGATAAGACTAGCCGAAGCTAAAACGGGACGAACCACCACAAAAAATGAAATGAGCCCAAACAACACCACGGCCATCACCCCCACGGCTGGTGTATATTTAGCCATTGATTCACGATCGAGCACCAACTCTATGATATTTTTATTACCCTCAGCCGACCGAACATGGATATAAGCGATGAGACTAAAAAACAAAACATAACTAATAAGATTATCAAAAATAACCAAATTTTGGAGAAAATAACCACCCAACAGAGCAAGCAAAATTATTCTTTCGGTCGAGCTAAATATTTTTTTCTTGTCTCTAACTAAGGCATAAGTGGCACTAAAAAATAAATAGAGATAAGCGATCAGCCCAACTACTCCAGCCGCCACCAACCAGTCCAGAAAAACATTGTGTGAGCGGTCAAACCACGGCTCTTGAGCATACATCTGTGGATTATAATATTTGGTAAAAACAAATGAAAAATTATCTTGACCCCAGCCAAGGATTGGTCGTTCTTTGACCCCCTGCCAAGAAATATTCCAAATCATAAGACGAGATTTAACTGTCCCTTCGGTTAAAGAGATCGAAACAAAGCGCGCCAACACTGGATTACCACTAATAAAAGCAGAATCGCGGGCAAACCAAACTCCCCCGACCAATAAAGTCAGACCAGCTAAAGTGCCAAGGGCAATATTGCGAACCAAAATATTTTTCCGCCCCGCCCAAGCCCCAAGGCCCGCCACTACTAATAGACTAAAAATAAAACCAAGAATAGCACCTCTGGTCGCAGTCTCGTAAAGGACAAATATTTGCAATAACATCGCCCCTAAATAGAAATAACGCCAATTTTTATGTGACCAATCGGCCAACAAAAGATAAAGGGTAATAAAAAACAAAAAAAACATATATGTACCAAGATAAGCCGCATTGCCTAAAGTTGAATCGAGACGAACCCCACCCTGCATAATGGGCAATTTTCCGGCCAATTGTAATAACCCATAACCGCCCACCACAATACTAGCCAAAACATTGGCCACAAATATGCGGTGCCAAATAACTTTAGTTTTTAACACCGAAATAGCCACCACAAAATAAAAGAACAGATGAAGGTGGGCGATCAACCCCTCCATCCGTTCAAAATTGCTCCAAAAACTACGATAGGGATTTTCACCTAGTAAAGTGGCTAAACCAAGGACAATAATAAAAATAGCAGCCGCGAGCAAAATAAAAGAACGTTGGGGGCGATATTTTGGACTTTGGACGGCCAACACCAACCAACCAGCGGTAATAATTTCCACAATCAACCGAAAAGCAAAACCTTTGCCGGCAATATAAGGGAAATAGAAAATCCCAGATACATACAACGGTAAAAAAGTAATAATGAACAAACCACAGATTATAATTGGCAACAAAATCGCCTCGCCATATAGTTTTTTCATATTCCTCGTATCATAGCGTGTTGAAACAGACTTGCCAAGCGGCACAAAAAGGGACAAGATATCTATTAATAACCATATGAAAGGAGTATTGCTCGCCGGTGGACAAGGCACTCGTTTGTTGCCACTCACCAAAGTCACTAACAAACACCTCCTGCCGGTCTATGACAAACCGGTTATTTATTATGCAATCGAAAAAATGGTCGAGGCGGGTATTGATCGAATTATGATAGTAACCAGTCCCCACCATCTTGATGATTTTGTTTCTCTTTTAGGATCAGGTCAGAACTTTCTGGCACTAAAAACTGGTAAGCAAATTCAGATCGTCTACGGCATTCAAAACACGCCCAGTGGCATTGTCGATGGTTTATATATTGCTAAAGATTATATTGGCAGTGATAATTGCCTCCTCTATCTTGGCGATAATATTGTTGAAGATTCATTGGCACCAGCGGTCAAAAATTTTAAAGACGGAGCCACTATTTTTTTAAAAGCAGTGACTGAACCACGACGATTTGGTATTGCTACTGTAAATAACAATGGCCTAGTAACGGCCGTGATTGAAAAACCAGAAAATCCGACATCTAATTTAGCGGCTATTGGTGCTTATATTTTTGATAATACGGTTTTTAATAAGATGATCGGTCAGGAAAAATCAACGCGGGGAGAATATGAAATAACTTATATTTTAGACAAATATATTAAAGAAAATAAACTATTAGCTATCCCCTTAAAAAACAATTGGTTTGATATCGGGACAATTGATAGTCTACTAGAAGCTTCAAATTTTATGAAAAAACAAAAACTAGCTTGATGTTAAGATAAAGCCCTGCTCGTCCTATCCCCGTAGCAGAGCTAACGGGGTATTAGGCGAGCAGATCTTTATTTTGAGAACCTCTCGGTTCTCAACGCTCGCCGACTCGCTGCTCTCCTCTACGGGGAAACTCCCGTTTCCCCGACCCCCTTCCCCAACTCCGCATTCATCCCCGCAGCAGAGCTGCGGGGAATTCTGCGTTGTTTATTAAAATCCTAAAAAATATTGGGTCGGGTCTGGAAATCCCTTGGTTTGACCAAACACCCGACCAATAGTTCCAACGTGGTGATTAACAACCAATATTCCATTTTTCCCAAGTTCTTCCTTTTCTAAAAATACCCATTCGGACGGAGACTGCAATTGTGAAAGAGAATTCATAGAATCTCCAATCAAATTTAAACGATAAACTAAAGTAAAACAAGTAATATTTCCACGCTCTGGTTCAACATGACGTTCAACGCCTATAAATTGACAAGCTGAGAGGTCATAGCTGATTAGATTTTGACTTAATATTCTGTCTAGATAATTTGCCTCACTGTGTGGCGATAACACCAAACCTCCCGGTAGATGAAATTGATTATCCCATCCCTGTTCCTCTTTTGGGTTACGTTTTCTTAAAGCAATTTTTTTATCAGTCGAAACAATAACAATATCACAACATACATATTGTCCAGCTACACCAAGAACTGATTCAAATATTTCCCTTGGGACATATCCATTGTGGGTCGCGCGATAAGACGAAACAGCAGTCGCCACTTCTCCTACTAGGTCAACAACAATCTTGTCTGGCTGGTCTTCAATCTGCATTTGGTTATTATAGCTTAATTGAAAAATATTTTCATATTAAGGTCCGGCCAACTTTGACCTTAGGCGAGCCGTCCTTTATGATATTAGAATTATGACCTACTCAAGAACCTATCTTGTAACTGGTGGCGCCGGCTTTATTGGCAGTAACTACTTGAACAAATTTGTCACCCTTAAACCAGATACTTTTTTTGTAAATATTGACTGTCTTACGCCGGCTGGCAGTTTAGACAACATTACAGTTTCTAGTGCCCCCAATTATCTATTTAGCCAAGTCGATATTCGCAATATTGAAGCTCTGACTGAAATCTTTACCGAATTTAAGCCAACTCATATTATTCATTTTGCCGCCGAAAGCCATGTCGACAGAAGTTTAGAAAATCCCAACATCTTTATCGAGACCAATATTACTGGCACCCATAATCTGTTAGCCCTTGCCCATAAAAACGGCAATAGTCGCTACCACCAAGTTTCGACCGACGAAGTGTATGGGGCTTTATCAGCCCTAGATCCGGAATTTACCGAGGACTCACCGATTAGACCAAACAACCCCTACAGTGCGTCCAAAGCCTCGGCCGACCATTTTGTTCGAGCCTATCACCAGACTTTTGGTCTACCAACAACTATCAGTCGCTGTTCCAACAACTACGGGCCACGACAAGACAAGACCAAAGTCATTCCCCTTTTTATTACCAAACTTCTCGCTGGCGAAAAAGTACCACTATACGGTGAAGGAGCCCAAATTCGTGACTGGTTATTTGTCGAAGACCATATCGACGCTATTCAGCTTATTCTAGAAAAAGGTCGTTTAGGTGAAATTTATAATATTGGTGGTGGCGTAGAAATTTCTAATTTAGATTTAACTAAAAAACTTCTCACCGCCACTGGCCGTGGTGAGACTTTTATCGAACAAGTGGCCGACCGACTGGGGCATGATTTTCGTTATGCTATTGATTCTAGTAAAATAGAAAAAGAATTGGGTTGGAAAGCTAAAAAAAGTTTTGCTGACGGACTAGCGGAAACTGTCGCCTTTTACCGCTAGTTATTCCATATCACCATTGGCGGCAGTTTTAGAACCCTGAATATATAAATGTGATTTTAGGAGAAACTTGGTAACATCCTGAACTTTCATAAAACCTTCAAATTTTACGACATCCTCAACACCTTCCGTTTTAGCTAAGGCCCGTAGCTCATCTTCCAATTCACCGCCACCAATAATAGAACAAATGAATGGTCGCTGATATTTTTCCTTTACTATTTTCATTGCTTTAATAACATCATCAAACCCTTTTTTCTCGACAAAACGGCCGACCGAAACCAAACGGGTCACTTCATTATCGCCAAGTGTTCGTTCTTTAAAAACAAAGCTTTCAATGTCTTCTGAAATAGGTAGGACATCCATCCGGTCTGGCGAAAAACCAATAGCTGCTACCCGCTCTTTCATATTATTAGACATCACCAAAAAATCGGTCCCTTCGCGAATGAGGTCATCATAATAACGAGGACCTTTTACTTGCACTAAATTGCTAATATCGAAACCATAAAAAGTTGTGATGAAGGGCTGAGGTAATCCAAGTGCCCGACGAATAAAAAGATAACGATTGGCTGTACGTCCAAAATGACAATGCACAACATCGGCTTTCAGACCAATAAAGGGCTCAACCCAAAATAACGGCTTGAGAGAAAGTCCACTGAGGCCATATTTTTTAAAGTCAAAGATTATTCCGAGAGCCTTAGGCCGGCGCAGTAAAACATGCAAAAATTTGGGTATGGCCTTATCCACTCGCAAGAAAATGTTCGACGGTAGTTCCAAATAAGTAGTCCGTTCCGCCATTTTGTACTGGAAATAGCGGTCGGAAATGTTGGCTTCACCGAATTTATTGAAAGCATAGATCCGCACGTCAAGCCCCTGGTCAATCAGGTCGGCAATCTGATTAATAATAAAAGTTTCAGACACAACCGGAAATGGCCCAAGAACAAATGCTACTTTTTTGACCCATGGAGCCAGACGCCGGTAATGCTCGATCTGACGACCAATAAGGGGTCTACAATCATACATCGCCAAAGCATGGGCACGTGAAGCATGGGACATGGCTGGCCACTTTTTAGGTTCAGCTAAATATTTTAAAATAGCCGTCGCAAAATCTTTATAGTCATTTTCATTGGACAAAAAGCCGGTTTTTCCATCTAAAACCTGATCAGGAAAACCACTGTGACGAGTCGCCACAACCGGCAAACCGGTCGCAAGAGCAAGAATAGCAGAAGTAGTCATTTTATTGAGTTAAATATAGGCCAAAGTATAGCAAAAATAAGAGTATTGAACCATTACGACCTATTGACAAAATATATACATATGCTATACTGCCAATTAGTATGATACACTACAAAAACCCCTCAATCCGAACACTTTCTAATAATTTAATACTTGTAATG
>CAYHFD010000019.1:0-17052 GCA_964355855.1 uncultured Candidatus Saccharibacteria bacterium
AGGCGTGGTATGATAGCAATATACCTCGTCAGCTTGCTGCGAGGTAGTTAATTCTTCCGTACTAAATTTTCAATTATTTGCATTCTCTACCTATCCACATACCATTATTTCGTTATTCTGTACGGTCGTATAAGATAAAGAGGTAGGGTTAGAATTAGATTAGAGGTTTAGGGTAGAAAGTAGTGTGGGGTGTTTATAGACGTACTGCTATTGGGGTGATAGAGTTTAAGATATAGAAATTAATAGGACAGTCTAAATATTTATATATGAACACCAAATTAATTCTCAAGTGGGCGCTTGTGCTTTCGATAGTGGTAGTGTTAAATTTATTTTTCAATTTTGCTATTGACACTGTCTATGATGCACCAAAATATGAAGACTTTTGTATGAATGGTGATAGTCAGGTGATTGTTAGTCCACAAAACCAAGCCCAATGTGTGGCTCGTGGGGGACAGTGGTCAGAAAAAAGTGACCAGTTTGTGCCCCAGCCAGCTGGGTTGACTCAGGCTCAAAAACCAATTGGTTGGTGTGATGTAGATTTTACCTGTCGGAAAGAATACGAAGTAGCCAGAGAACTTTATAATCGAAATGTTTTCATTGCTTTGGTAATACTTGGGCTTGCTTCACTGGCGATTGGGCTTTTTGTTTCGGTCACCGGTAGTGCGGTTTCCCTAGGCCTTTCTCTGGGTGGTTTACTATCGTTTGTAGTTGCCTCAATTCGTTTTTGGTCAGATATGGACGAATATTTACGGGTGATTGTTCTTGGACTTGCTCTTATCCTTCTCATTTGGGTGGGGATTAAAAAGTTTAAGGAATAGAGAGGTCCAGATTTGTATTAACATTCTGGAGAGCACACATAATTTTCTGCTGAAAATTTGCTCCCTGCCCGCTCGTGCCTTGCATGGCAGGCGGGTGCTCGGCCCGTCGGCCTGTGCAAGGCTTCCAAAATGTTAATTCAAATCTTTAAGAAAGTTGGAAGATGCAAAACCGCCCGTGCATACGCACGGGCGGTTTTGCATTTTTATACTAATGTTGTATAGTAAATGACATTGAATTTACTTATGAAATCTTACAATCACCAGAAAATCGAAAGCAAATGGCAGAAAAAGTGGCAGACGGAAAATTTGTATACAACTAAAGATTCTTCTAAAAAAACAAAGTTCTATTGTTTGGATATGTTTCCGTATCCATCGGGTGAGGGTCTGCATGTTGGTCACCCTAAGGGCTATATTGCGACCGATATCTATAGTCGGTATATGCGGATGCGCGGTTTTAATGTTTTGCACCCGATGGGTTGGGACGCGTTTGGTTTGCCAGCGGAAAATTATGCTATTAAACACAAAGTTCACCCAAAAATTTCTACCGCCAAAAATATAAAACACTACAAGGAGCAACTGCAGATGCTGGGCCTGTCTTATGATTGGGGTCGTGAAATAGATACGACTGACCCCACCTACTATAAATGGACGCAGTGGATTTTCTTACAAATGTTTAAAAAAGGTTTGGCTTACGAATCATACGAGCCGATAAACTGGTGCCCATCCTGTCAGACTGGCCTGGCGAACGAAGACTTGGAAGACGGCAAATGTGAACGCTGTGGCTCGGAAATCGAGAAAAAGCCAATGCGCCAGTGGGTGTTGCGCATTACCGACTACGCCGACCGCCTCCTAAAAGACCTTGGCCCACTGGATTGGCCGGAGTCAATTAAGCAATCACAGCGCAATTGGATCGGCCGAAGTGAAGGAGCTCTTATAAAATTCGAAATCCGAAATTCGAAATCCGAAACAAATTCAAAATCTCAAATACCAAACGAAGTCGAAGTATTTACAACACGGCCCGACACTATTTTTGGGGCGACTTTTATTGCCGTTTCACCCGAACAAGCCAATAAATGGCTAGAAAATGGCTGGGTGACAGATAAATTAGTTATAAAATATATTGAAAAAATACTAAAAGATAGAGCTAAGAGAACATTTAAAGACGACCCAGAAAAAACTGGGATAAATAGCGGTCTTAAAGCTATTAATCCCGCTAATCATGAAGAAATTCCAGTTTGGATTACTAATTATGTTTTAGGCGATGTCGGTACCGGCGCTATTATGGCCGTCCCAGCTCATGACGAGCGAGATTTGGAATTTGCCACCAAGTATCATCTTCCAGTACGTTCAGTTATTGAGCCAATTTTTGTCCAAAAAACAGACCCCGGGGCAGTGCATTGGGACCAGCCGTTTGTTGAAAGAGAAGCAATTACGGCGATTGTGAAGCACTGGTCAGAAGACAAATACATTGGTCTCAAATGGAAGGAGGTAGATTGGGATACCCTGATAACTGGTGGGGTGGAATCTGGCCAGACACCAGAAGAAGCCGCCCTGACTGAAATTCGCGAAGAAACAGGTTATCAAAATCTTAAATTGGTAAAAATACTTCCGCGGACTCACGCCAAGTTTTTTCATGTACCGAAGAACCATAATCGGTTTGCTCATTTTCACGTTTTATATTTTGAACTCAAAAATGGAACAACAAAAGATACATCGATCGAAGAAAAGAAAATACACGATGTTAAATGGCTGACTAAAAAAGAGATGGAAAGTTTCCGTCTGCCCGAATCACACCGCTATGCTTGGAAATTTCTGATTGACGGACAGGCGTTCTATTCCGGAGAAGGAATCGTCTGCAACTCAGGTAAATTTGATGGGCTTAGTAGTGACGAGGCGAAAAAAGCCATTACCGAGGCTGTTGGTGGCACTTGGACCTCAAATTATAAACTCAAGGACTGGGTCTTCTCCCGTCAGCGGTACTGGGGGGAACCAATACCCATCATTTACTGCCGTAACTGTTGGGAAGCACAAAATACGAAGCACGAAATTCGAAGGGATTTAAAACTCCGAGAAAATATAGATTGGACAACGATTGGGGGAAAAGAATATATGATTGTGCCCGTGCCCGAAAAAGATTTGCCCGTCGAACTACCAAAAGTAAAAAGTTATGCCCCCACTGGTACGGGCGAATCACCACTCGCCGATATTAAAAGCTGGGTCAATACCAAATGCCCGACCTGCAATGGTCCAGCTAAAAGAGAGACGAATACTATGCCCCAATGGGCGGGCTCGTCTTGGTACTATTTGCGTTATATTGATCCAAAAAACAAAAAAGTTTTAGTTGACCCGAAGAAGGAAAAGTATTGGATGGGCGCCGGCTTACCTCACCGGCTTGTCCGCCAAAGTTTTAACGGAGGCGGGAGTGGTGACGAAGGTGGGGTCGACCTCTATGTTGGTGGGACTGAACATGCAACCCGTCATCTTATTTATGCCCGTTTTTGGCATAAGTTTTTATACGATATTGGTGTGGTCTCAACCAGTGAACCGTTTAAGCGTTTTGGTAAAAGCCTGGGCTTAGTTTTAGGTGAAGACGGTCGCAAGATGAGCAAGCGTTGGGGCAATGTTGTTAATCCCGACGATGTTATTGCAACCTATGGCGCGGACACCATGCGTCTGTACGAAATGTTTATGGGGCCATTTGACCAAGAAATTGCTTGGAATACTAAAAGTATGATTGGGAGCAGGAGATTTTTAGAAAAAGTTTGGCGTCTCGCCGCTAAACTTGAGCAGCAAACTATTCCGGCGGTCGAGACCGAAATTCATAAGACAATTAAAAAAGTCGGGGAGGATATTGAGAACTTTAATTTTAACACCGCCGTCTCTAGTCTGATGATTTTGGTTAATAGTTTAGAAAAAGGTGAGGTCATTGGCCGGGAGGATTTTAAAGTTTTACTTTTACTCCTGACTCCTTTTGCCCCCCACTTGACGGAAGAATTATGGCAAAACCTTAAATTGGGCCCAGGGTCTATTCATCAAGCCACTTGGCCTAAATACAATGAAACTAAATTGGTAAACGCCACCGTGAAAATTGTGCTTCAGGTCAATGGTAAAGTGAGGGGTGGTTTAACTATCAAAAGTGGTTCTAGCGAAGCCGAAATAATGACCGCCGCCAAAGTCAATGAAAAAGTAGCTGGTTATCTGGCGGGACGAGAGGTAAAAAGAGTGGTATTTATCCCCAATAAACTGGTCAATTTTGTGTTGTAATACTTGCATATTGACATGAATTAGATATAATGGTAGTAATAAATAATCAAATTTTATGAAAAAGACCCAGGAAGTAATCACATTTAAACCAAAGGAGGTAACTAAACGGTTACTCTCTGTTTTGTCTGACCGGGCTCAAGATGTTGTAACCAAACGATATGGGTTGGGTAAAAACTCGACCCGCCTCACTTTGGAGGCCATCGGGTCTGAATATGCTATTACCCGTGAACGGGTTCGCCAAATTGAAAATTTCTCTCTCAATGCTATTAAAAAATCAGAGGCTTATCAAGGGGTTGGTGGGATAATTTCCGAGATTAAGGATATTATGGAATCGCACGGTGGGATTGTTCATGAAGATGAATTTCTCAATGCTATCGCGACTGATAAAAGTTCACAGAATCATATTCATTTCCTTTTGGTTTTAGCTGATGCCTTTACTAAACTAAAAGAAGATGATGAATTTCATCATCGTTGGACCACTAATACTAAAATTGCTGATCAAGTAGAAAATTCTTTGCGTAAAGTATCTAGTAGTATTTCTGACAATGATTTAGTGTCGGAAAATGACCTCGTTGGTTCACTTTTAAAAGAGGTTAAAGATATTGCCGACAAAGCGGCCATGGATAATGATATTTTAGCCAAAAAGTGGTTGCGCATTTCTAAAATGCTAAATCAAAACCCACTAGGTGAGTGGGGATTAGCTAAATCACCAAATATTAAGATGCGTGGTATTCGTGACTATGCTTACTTAGTTTTGCGCCAGCATGGTTCACCAATGCATTTTGAAGAAGTGGCCAAAGGAATTCAAAAACTTTTTGGTAAAAATGCTCACCCGGCGACCTGTCACAATGAACTTATAAAAGATGAACGATTTGTCCTAGTTGGTCGTGGTCTGTACGCCTTGTCCGAGTGGGGTTATTCACGTGGTGTAGTGCTTGATGTTATCCGAGCAATTCTAGACAAGGATGGTCCTTTGACCCGTGATGAAGTGGTTAGCCGCGTTCTAAAGGAAAGACATGTCAAAGAAAACACTATTTTGGTCAATCTTCAAAACACAATCTATTTTAAAAAAGACTCTGCTGGTCGTTATACACTAATTTAGTTTTCGAAATAGAAAATATCGGTTATCATTAGAGCATCATGGATTTGTTCGATGCTTATCTTCTAGCTGTTAAAAATTTACTATTTGAAACCTTTGCTAGGACACCGGTTGTTCTTTGGTATATTTTGCCTCCTTTTCTTGGGTGGCTAGCTTGGAAAAACTGGATGCTCTATGTGCAGGCCTATTACATTAATAATTTGGAGTGGTTTTTGCTTGAAGTAAGAATACCACGCGAAGTGACCAAACCACCGCAGGCGATGGAAGTTTTATTGACCATTATGAATCAGACCAAAGACGGAACATTTTATGATCGCTGGTGGGAAGGTTTTGTCCGCTTTTGGTTTTCACTAGAAGTAGTTTCTTTTGGTGGGGAAATTCATTTTTATATTCGCACACCAAAGCAATTTAGAAATGTGGTTGAATCACAAATATATTCGCAATTTTCCCAAGCGGAAGTAAGTGAAGTACCTGATTACACCTTGTCCCTTTCTTTTGACCAACCGGGGAGCGATTGGGATATGTGGGGTGCCAATTTTAAATTAGACAAGCCGGATCATTTTCCCATTAAAACCTATGTTGATTATGGCTTAGACAAGGAAATGGAGGAAGAAAATAAGGTTGACCCGCTGACCCCGGTTTTGGAACTTTTGGGTTCTATCACCCCCGGTGAACAAATTTGGATTCAAATTCCAATTATTGCCTCACGGGCCCGCTTTCATAAGCCAGGCACCTTATTTAAAAAAATTGACTGGAAGGATGCCGCCAAAACCGAACTGGACAAATTGCAAAAAAGAGATGTTCAGACCAAAGAAGGGGAATTTAATATGGGAAAATTTAGTCAAACCCCAATTGAAAAATTAACGGCCGATGCTATCGCGCGGAGTCTGACAAAGGTTGGTTTTGACTGTGGTTATCGGGTAATTTATTTAGCTAAAAAAGATAAAATAAACGGGGGAATTATTGGTGGTATTATTGGTACGACCAAGCAATATAATTCACCACATCTTAATAGCTTTAAACTAGATAAAAAGGTTGGTTTTGAATATCCCTGGCAGGATATAACCGGCCGACGTACCGAAAAAATTAAACATGAACTTTTTGATGCCTATCGCAAGCGGTCATATTTTTTTACACCATACAAAGAAGATCACCCTTTTGTTTTAACTACCGAGGAGTTGGCCACTATATTTAGATTTCCTGGTCTGGTGGCTGCTACCCCAACTCTTGGCCGGATTGAATCTAAACGAGCCGAGCCACCATCCAATCTGCCAATATAATTATCTAAAATTTATTTATGGAAACTGAAGAAAATAATATTCCAACCAAAGAACCCCAAAGCTTTATGACGGCTTTTGATAAAAAAAGTCGCTTTTTGTTATCTAAAAAAATTCCTCATCATATAAATTGGGCTATTGCCGTACTGGTGATTTTGATCGTTATAATTTTTTCGATTTATTTGGCCTATTTTCACCCACCAAAAGATTTTCCAACCAAAGATTTTATAAAAATAGAAGAAGGACAAACGGTAGAGCAGGTGGCAATTTTTCTTAAGGAAAATAAAGTAATTAAATCTGTTTCGGCTATGAAGGTTTTGTATAAAATTGGTCTGGCGCGAAGTCAAAATACAGTGATCGCTGGTGACTATTTTTTTGAATCGCGATTGCCGGTCTGGAGTATTGTCTGGCGTATATCAGGCGGAAATTATGGCGTAGAACACATAAAGGTTACTATCCCCGAGGGTTTATCGTTGGTACAGATGGGCAAGTTGTTCGAATTGAAATTGCCCGAATTTAACCGTAGTCGCTACACCCTAATCACTAGAGGTTTAGAGGGTTTTCTGTTTCCTGATACCTATTTTTTTACCCCTTCAGCTAATGAAGATTTGATCGTGGAGGAAATGAGAGAAAACTTTGAAGAAAAAATAGACCCTCTGCGCGAGGACATTGCCATATCGGGTAGATCGGTCGAAGAAATTGTGACTATGGCTTCGATTGTTGAAAAAGAGACGATTACCGATGAATCGAAATATATTGTATCTGGTATCCTTTGGAAAAGAATTGATAACGGGATGAAGTTACAAGTTGATGCTGTATTTCCCTACATTTTTGGTAAAAATACTTTTGATTTAACAAAGAAGGATTTACAGTTTGATTCGCCCTACAACACCTACCGCTACGAAGGGCTTCCGCCTGGCCCAATTGCCAGTCCAGGTTTTGAAGCCATCCGGGCTTCGTTGTACCCCGAGGAAACACCCTATTGGTTCTATCTATCCGACCGCCGTAGTCAAATGCACTATGGTCGAACCTATGAAGAACACTTAAAGTTTCGTAACCAATATTTACGCTAAATCAGCTAGATTTTTTGTGCTATAATCAACGACATTATCACTAGATATTTTGGGGGATGAATCCCGTTAGAAGCCGTGGTCGCCAAATTTTAATATATAATATGATATGAGAGTTTCGCTAAGTATTTATCAATTTAACAATAAACAGGCGCGTACCACGACCTGCTTCTAACGGGATGAAAAAACATAATTTAGCCTTTATTGATGTGGAAACTACTGGTTTTGATTGTGCTAAACACGAAATTATTGAACTAGGAGTGGTGGTGGCTAGGCAGGTCGCTCAAAATGGTGCCGGACCAAAACTTGAAATTATTCACGAGTTGGAGTACAAGATTAAACCTAAACATATTGAAACGGCCGAGCCTAATGCTTTGCGCATAAATGGCTACAATGAGGGTGATTGGCTGTTTGCGCTGGACCTGGAACAAGTAATGAAAGATTTCACCACAAAAGTCGCCGACGCGACTTTTGTGGCCCATAATTTTCTTTTTGATTGGCGTTTTATCGATGCCGCCTTTACCGAGACAGGTGTAAAAAACACAATGCATTATGGCAAATTAGACACCTTATCAATGGCTTTTACTAAACTTTACCACGACGAAAAAGTGCAAAGTTTTAAGCTAGAAAGTCTGGCGGAATATTTTGATATCAAAAACGAGCGGGCTCACACTGCTCTTTCAGACGCTAAGACTACTTTCGCCATCTACAAAAAACTGGTAGAAATTAAATCGTCTTGACAAAATCACATCAAATGTGCTAGAATAAATTAGGTTTTGCTGTTTGAAATAACTCCTAACAGCCTATCGCTGGGCGGAGAGCCATATACAGGAAAAAACAAAGTTTTGACCGTGAAGTCAAAACCGGAGGATCCGATCATGACCAGCTTCAAGGAAAAGTCGATGTTCCTGGCAATTTTTTTGAGCATCTTGATTGGGACAATGTTGTCCCTCGCGGTCACCCTGCAGTTCCAGCTGGGGCTGTGGGTGCTCATCCCGGGCATCCCGCTCTTTGGTGGGTTGGCGTATGTGCTCTATGATGTCCGGGCAACGGCATTGGCGATCAGACAAGCGGCATGCGATACGTGGCAATGTATCGCCACAACCACCCGCGACCAGATGAATCACATGCTCGCGTGGTGGCTCAACTGGGAAAATACCAAGATCAGACTGCTGGCATTGGCTGTGTTGGTGGTAGCGGTAGCGGTTCTGATTATAACTATGGTTGGGTTGTTCGTGGTTAGCCCCACCAGTATTGATCCCAACCATAGTTCATCCTTGTTGTTTATGACGATTGAACTCCTTGGTTGTCTGACGGCTCTGGCATCTTTAGGTGATGTTGTAACTAAGACAGAGGAGATAAGGAAGAAAGGAGATGGGTTCAGGTCGTTGTACTTTAAAATCTTCCTGGGGGTCAATGTCTGGTTGGTGCTGATCGGTGGCTCAATCTATGCTACATACAAATCAGCGCAGTTTATCGCCAGTATGATGCCACGGATTATTCGGGCCGTTTCCACAGTCATCCGCCTTACGACCTACTTTGGTCGGCGACTGCTCTACCACCTGTATTGTGAGGAGCGTCGTATCTGTTTCGTCGCGACCGCGCTCGGCCTCACGGGCGGGGTAGTCCATGGCTATGTCTATGACATGATCTTGCCCAGTGCGATTCTGTTCGCGCTGATCGGGGGGTCAGCCGGTGTAGTCGGCTATCGTCTGCTTGGTCGGCGCATCGCCGGCTGGACGGTCTAGTCGAGAATTTGATAATGTTTATAAGGTCAGGGGATAAGCAATTATTCCCTGACCTTTTCTGTTAATATATAAAAATGAATAGGAAAAAGGTTTATGTAGCCACATACACGAATGAGAGGCTTAAGTTTCAAATGGTTTTAGGTCCACTGAAGTTTGAACCGAGTAAGAGGGGACGCAAGCCGGTACTGCCGGTTGCCACGATTTAAACCAAGACCGCCCGAAAGGCGGTTTTGTGTTACCCGAATTCGCCACCTGGTTGCCTTTGTGGCGAGCTTTGTACCGAGAGTAAGAGCTTTGCACCAATTGCGATACTGACGAGCCGTAAAACGAAATTTGAGAACGTACCTGCCCGTCCGTAGCTTTCTTGTCCGCTATAGCTTTAGCGACGGTGGAAGCGTAGGAATGAGTCATAATTGCTTAACTAATTACCTTGCGTGTTCTGACGCTCCCATAGCTTCTTCGGCCGAAGAGATACCGCCAAGAGCTTTGTGCGGAAAATAATTCCAAGCATCGGTTACCAGCTCGAGCACATTTTCCAATTCCGAAGCGTCTCCGCCACGATCGAACATAGCCACGACTTTCATCATGTCGTCGTTGTCCTCTTCGTCATAAATAGCATCCCGAACATCCTGCAAAGTAAATTGCTCCTTGCCCCGTCGTAGCCTTGGCGAAGTCGGGTCCGTTTCTTTGAGCATATCCACGATCTCCTGCTCAATCTCTTTCCGGCGCTCTAAAATTTGCCTGCCCCGTTGCAAGCTTGCTTTGCTATGGGGTTGTTTTGATTCGGGTTTCATTATTTCTTAGTGCGGTTATAAGGTGATTGGTTTGGCGGGCGTAAGCTTACATCAAGTTGATGGGCTTTGGCACGAACACCGGCCTCTGGTCGGCCCAGTTTCAATCCAATAACCCTCGTAGGCGTGTTTTGTTTCGCCAGTTGACCTAACTTCTTCTCTTCAGCGGGAGACCAGTGCTTACCGATATTGCGAATATATTTGGGTGTATTCATATTCGTTATTGATAGATTATTTACTAAAGTCTATATTTTTTCCATCGTGGAAATAAGCATCCCTAGCTCCTGAACCTTTGCTCGCTGTTTATCAAGTAGCGTTTTAGGAAAAACTTTTCCATACTCACTTAATTCAGTCCTCTTTTTCTTATCAAGATAATCTGATTGGAATTGTTGTTTGCACCACGCAGATAGTTTATCAGAATAATTTTTGCCATCGTTCAAAACAGCCAGTAGTACGGCTTCCAAACACGGCGTATTTTCTATTAACCCAATACCTCGATTTGTTGCTTCTTGCCTGGCTCGTTGCATTTCGGCATCCCCCTTATCGTTATCCAGAACAACTACTCTTTTATCAAAGTCTCCCGGCGCATTTGATGCGTCAATGACAATATTTACGGCATTTCCTCCCTTGCCATTTCTGATAGTCACGGCCACGCCACTATCGCGAGCATACAGTCCCTTTAAGTATTTTAAAAACATCTCCTCGCCAAGTCCTTCGCCATACATAAGCAGGGTTTGACTGGCGGCTCGACGTTTTTTCTTGTATGGATTCGTTCTGGACATATTTTTTAGATTTTTGGCACTGCTCCATATGCTCCAGCAATATACTTAGAGTAGTAGTTTTCATCTGCGCGAACACCGGACACTTCATCCAATCGCCATGCTTCACTTGCGCCATTTTCATTCTTTTCGACTAGCACGATCTGATATTTATCCAATTTACTCAAAAGCATATGACTGTGAGTGCTCAAGAGCAGTTGGGCATTTTTAGGGTTAGTCTCGGGCTGGATGAATAAATCGAACAACGCCATCACTATTTCGGGGTGGAGATTTATATCTATTTCATCCAATACGGCAATCCCGCCTCGATCCAGAACCTGCAATATCGTCTTTAGCAGAATGAATAATTGCTTGGTACCGGCCGATTCATATTGAATTGGCAACTGTTTTTTTTGTTCATTGAACACGTGGAGCCCTTGAACTTCGATAGTTGTCATGCCGTTCGCCCCTTGCTTTTTATCAATGTTTATTCCATTCAAACCAAGATCAAAACGGGACAATAGTTTTTCCGCCTCCTTTTTTAGAGCTTCGTTTTCGCTATAGTACATCAAGACCTCAAACCAGTGTGGAATTGTATTTTGCGATAATGGATCACGCATAGAACCAGATTCCGTCGTGTTAGTTTCCAGAGTTTGCCAGAATTTAGCGATCTCTTGTCCTTCTTTGTGATTCAATCGAGCGGCCGTACCTATAACGCTGGCATTCAGGCGCAAAAGATTATCGAAACCTTTCGGAAGCTCAAAGTTCTCGCCCTCAAAATCGTATCGGCTTTCTGTGTTATTCCATATTCGTGTGAACAATTTTTTACTTCCTTTTTTCTCGTTAATAAAATTAGTGACCGCCAATTCCTCCGAGAGAATTTTCTGCTTATTCAAAACAAAACTGTAATTATATTCTTTGCCGTTAATTTCGAAAACAACCGAAAGCTCTGTTGGCTGATCTTTCTCATCGCTAAAAGCGAAGGGCTGTACCGCTATCGGATCTTCCGGTTTAATATTGAATGAATCAATAATCAACCACTTCAAAAACGGCAAAACTTTAAGTAAGTTTGTTTTGCCGGAAGCGTTGGGACCGATGATAGTCTCGACTTTTGAGAGACGATTACCGGATATGGCAGTAAAGTATCCGTTATTTTGTGGTGCATTGTCGTTTACAACAAAACTGACCATAGCAGGCTCCCCAAATGAATAGAAATTTTTGCAAGAAAATGAATGAATCATATTTTTAGTGTTTTATAGGTTATGGTTCGACCATCTCCATATTAGCAGATATATAACTAAATTGCAAGCGTTTCAACAATCTTTTGTGGATAACCGAGTAAAGTAGGTGATTTATGCCTATTTTGGGCTAAATTCTGTAGAAGCTAGACAATATTAACTACTGTATCAATTTCCTTCATAATCCTGCCTGTCTCCACTAGAGCAACGATGATTTTTTGGTAGTGCTGGATGTCTTCGTTGGCGAGGGCGTGGCCTTTACGGTCTTTGAGCCATTTTTGAGCCGGCTGGTAGCCGCCGATGTAAAAATCCCATGCCGCGTCTGGGATGTTACCGAAGTACTGCTCAGCATTGATATATACGTTACCGTTTTTGTATGAGATTTTCTCAATGGTATCGGAACCGGAAACCGGATATGCTGTAATAAATTCACTCACCTTTGGTGACTCGAGCAGATGAATCTCCCGTAGTTCACGACCGAGTGCGACTAATCCTTCAAAATGTTTCTTGTCTTTCGGATATGGTACGCGTGGAAAATCAATTTTTAGAAATTCCTTGTATGTTTCGCGATAGCGTGGTGAATAAAGAAAGGCATAAATATAATCGAGGATATCTTCTGGCATCGTTTCCCCAACAATCTGTTCTATCTTTTTAACGACTTCTTTTTTGATGTTTAGTGCCTTTGATCCATCATCAGAGTAAAGATAGAGTGGGAATATATTCGAATTGCGGTCATGACTATTGAATTTCAGCTCGATGACAGAATTTGTAACTTGGACATTATCTATATATTCTCTTGTACTTTGTTTTGAGCAAACAAGTGCATAATTTGTACCGGCTATCATGTGTTGCATTACTGCGTTTCTATCTCTTTCAATAAAATTCCTATCAAACAAGACATATCTAATATCGAATGGTCTATAGAAACATCTGATAATTATTGTTTTTTTATCTTTTTGAGATTTAGCTCGAGCATGAGATGAATCAAAATATTTTGATTTTAGGTTATATTTCTCTTCAAACTCCCTGTCTGACATATTTATGTCCAAAATATCTTCACATCTTTTCTCTAGCACTTTCTTGCTTTCATTAATGAGAAAACTGTCACGAGAAGTAACAATACCGACACTATTAATATCAAAAGAATCGAAAATATAAAATCCTTTCCTGTACTCTTCTCCCGATCCAAAATCTTTTGGTACAAAGAAATAATAGGGCTCTACGGCATCGAGCTTTTGCCATTTTATTTTACCTATATCTGATTTATTGAGAGCTTCAAATTTTGTATCTCGCTCGCCATACAGTTCCGAGTGGTAGATAGTTCCTAGCTTGTTTTTCTTATCATTTTTGCGAACAAAAATATTGATTGACACACCCTGTTGGATATCAAAAATATTTACATCCTTGCCGCCATCAGGGGTTTTCTCTTTTCTCTTTGAATTACCGTGCAGATCAAGAATATAGATTTCATCAAATGTTTCTAACAGATGTTTTCTCATTTGGCGATGAATGATGCCATCTAAGAAAGAATTGTTTGTAATCATACCCACTATGCCGCTATTATTTTTCTCTATAAAATGTTCTGCAAAGCGAATAAATTTAAGATAGTCATCAGATAAGGGCTGAATATTTTGCTCATTTAGGCCATCCTTGTAGGCATTCATTAGGCTAAGAATCCAATCACTTTTATTTGAAGAGCTAACACTATAGGGTGGATTACCTAACACAACCATAATCGGTTTTTTGTTTTTTATCTCATCGGCTTTCTTGGCTTCTTCAGCAATAGCAGCACCAAAGTCAAAGGCTAGTAACCCCTGTTGAGGCATGCTTTCCTCTAGTGAATTTGTAAGATAAATGCCTAATCGAGTATTATTAAATTATTTGAAGCCAGTTTCCTTGAAAGCCATAGAAAGCTTGAGATGAGCAATCGTATAGGGAGCCATCATTAGCTCAAAACCATGAATACGAGGCAAGAGATCGTGATGGACGTAGCTTGTCCATGTACCATCTTGTTTTTCTTTCTTTATACGTTCAAAAATAATACGGATAACGGCACTGATGAATGTACCAGTCCCGACTGCTGGATCTAGCACCTGTACTCGATGTATGCCCGCGCTATTCTTTGATGTATCTGCCAATCCTCGCTGCAATCCAAAATCTTTTTCAAGTATAGAATCAACAGCTCGGACGATAAAACGCACTACTGGCAAGGGAGTGTAATATGCGCCCATTTTTTTTCGCAGTCCTGGATCATACTCTTCCAAAAAATCTTCGTAAAAGTGAATGACCGGATCTGGTCCCATGTGCTCTTTACCCCATAGGTCATCCTTAAAATACTGCTTCATTAATTCCTTAACGTCGGCATGAGAAAATACCTCACAGAGTTCGTCGACGATGTAGGCAAGACGTTTATCAAAATTACGACCGGAGATGTGATCAAAAAAGTGACCCAGGAATGGATTTGATGCGGGTACCAAATCTCGTGCCTCTTGCCTGGTAAAATTGTCTGGAGACTTGTCGTAATATCGGGCGACGAATAAACCATACACGAGCGTTTGTGCATACATATCCGCAAATGTCTCCGTCGTGAGATCATGGACGAGTAATTTTTTAACCGTTTCATATACCTGCTTGATATCTATGTAGTCATTGGAATCTGTGGTAAAAAAATGGCGGATGTTGTCTCGTATTCTTTGTGCGCGACCGCCCATGATTTTTGCTAAGTGTTCTCCCGATTTAATAGGTTCTTTCTGAGTTTGTGTGAAATCAATAAGACTTTTAGAAACGTGTTCATAGTTTTCGGGAATTGGAGTAATCGTTCGAGCTTTAATATCATAGTATGCGATTTTTATAGACTCCTCATACCGAAGACCATTTCTATAAAAACGAAACTCCACATAATCTGTGAGTACAAGATTTGCATATCCAAAATACCGCGCCATTTGTTCTGATTTCTCAACCTTATCCAACGAGATACCAATGTCTTTCGCTTCAATGTAGAGAATCGGCACGTCGCCTTTGAGTACTACGAAGTCGGGCTTGTTTCCTTGTTTAGCTCTAGCATCGTGATCAATACGCTTGACGTTGATGGAATCAAAAATACCCTTAAGGAGATTTTCAAAGTCCGTTCGATACCCCATCTCACTCGTCTACTTGTGTGAGAACTTATTTGAGATTGATTGGATGTAGTTTGTAAAAAAATTCTGCATAAATTTATTTTTGGATTTCTTCATAATCCTCTGGCTTACCAATAATTCTCACTAACTCTTTAGAGCCATCGACAGAAATAGCCCCACACTTACATGGGGTTAAATTACCGTGCGTAATAGAAAGAACCTCGGTGCCACATTTCTTGCACTTGATGCATGCCCCCACACCAAAAATCCCTTTGGTGTGGGGGTGAATATCTTTCTCAGTTTTGTTGGCGATTTCCTTTGGCATAAACTTTATTTCAACCAATCATCGAAGTCACCCTCGGTTAAATCTTCTTTCCGGAGAATGATCTGCTCTTTCTGATTCAGATTATCAGCGGTTACACGAATAAGTTTTGTCGTTAGTGTGTCGCCAACAAGTTCATAATTGATTTTCTTCAAATAGGCCTCGATCTTCTCATAGAACAGCGAGGCATATTCTTTCTGTTTTTTCTCCGATGTCGGTCTACTGCTAGAACCATTTGATCGAAATTTGATGGTGTCACTCACGATATTGTTGATTGGAAACGAAACTTCAATGTCTTTAAACAGAAACCAATACTCGCTCAAGTTACATATAATGCGTACCCGGTCGCCCTCTTTCGTGCCATACTCAAAAATGAAAGAAAATACATCAGTGCGAAAATCCTCAAACACATCGACTCCCTCAAACTTCGATACGGTCCTGATTTTATAGGCGTCTCGCAACTGAAAGAAAGTATCGCGCCAACTTTTAAGCCAGTTGGTTACATAGCGAGAATCAAGAAAGAGTGGTGTGATGTCGTTTTTCAAATTTTCATCGCTCACATTATTCATTTTCACTGCGAGTTTAGTAAAGAGTGTTCGGTAGTCTTTCGCCTCCTCAACTTTTTTTGCTTTGAGATAATCGAGATCGGGTACGATTTTTTTACTCATATACCAAAGCAAGTCGTAGATATCACGTCCTTTTTCTTCGTATATTGCTTTATCTACGCCACGTGTTCCGCGTAGAAAAATAGCGGCAATTTTGCTCGCCATAAGCGAGGAGAGATTGTATGTCAGTATCACAAATGATAACTGCCCATGATTCTGCGGCATACGCTCCGTCACCACGTTAGAAGTTGGGACAAACTGGTTGAGATCAACTTTGACATGAACCCATTCAGAAGCGTAACCCTCGACCAGACCACCAACTCTAAATTTAAGCATTATGCCTCTGTTGTTGGTGATGCTGATTTTCAAAAATTCAGAATCAACGCCATACACCTTCGAGAAATGCTTTTCCGCTTCCTCTTTAAGTTTGTTAAGAAAATCGTTATCTACATCGCTACTTACCTCGAAATCTAGATCAACTGACATACGATCAAGGTCATAGCAGATGCGAAGTGCTGAGCCACCATACATTATCCATTTGTTGTATTCCGGATGATGGTAAACGAAATCGAGAACATAAAACTGCAATTCTTCTTTAAGCGCATTGAGCCTTATTTCTGGATCGGTAATGCTAAAGCCATAGGTTGAAAGGCCGTCAAGCTTACGTTTTAGAATTGTTGAAATCTGTTCACTCATGGGAGTATTTATTAATCATTGAATAAAATTTATCCTGTTCTTCCTTACTCATCTCATCAATATCTATCCTTAATTCTGAAACCATTGCTTTGACTTTTTCTATGTCCAGACCGTTAAACTGACGCGTTCTCAAATAGAGCAAATCAAACAAAGCCTTAGAGGGAGAGGCTATGTAAAAATCAAACTTTCCTTTTGCTAAAGAAAAATCCGTAAAAAAATCTTTGCTGATCGACTGATACGAAAAATTACC
>CAYHFD010000020.1:0-14644 GCA_964355855.1 uncultured Candidatus Saccharibacteria bacterium
ACATCAAAATCAGGAAGTGATGAGCTTTTTATTTTTTGTATATCGCCTATAGTCAACTGTGCCGTTTTGTAATTCAGGTCATAGGTTGGCTTGCAGTATGGGTCAAAGTCATTTGAAAAAACCGTTTCAAATCCGGCGCGCTCAAACCCCATTCGGATTCCTCCGATACCGGCAAACAAGTCTAAAGTTTTGTATGTTTTATTATTCATAAAATATAACTTGGTGGTTTGAGCGTTTTGGCAATGCCAGATAGCCGTCGCTCATACCTTAATTCTATATGATTATCAGAAAAAAAGCAGCTGGTGGCTGACCTCTGACCTGTGGATGTTTTCACTAAGTTTATTTTAGAAAATTTTACCTTTTTTTCTATATCTCTTTAAATAAACGCCGTTGGCGGTTTTATTTATGCGAGGGAGAGCACTCTCCCCCTACGGGGGCGGGTACTTTTCGACCGAAGCACCAAGTAAATTCTTCTGGTGCTCGGTAATGAAAAGTCTTTCGAGTCCTCACGTGACTAAAGCAGTTTAGTCACTTCTCGGGCACAAAAATAAAAACCACAAAAGTGGTTTTTATTTTTGTGCCCGAGAGAGGAGTCGAACCTCCACGCCCTTGCGGGCACTACCACCTCAAGGTAGCCGGTCTACCAATTTCCGCACTCGGGCATATTAAACAAACATATTGTAAGCAAAACAAACCAAAAAACAAGCCGAGCACCATAGAAGTTCATTGGTGCTCGACTTGTTTTTTGGTTTTATTATTTATTGTCTTCAGTCGGCACTTCTTCGGTCACGACTTCGGCCACTTCCTCTGGCCCAGCCACCGCTTCTTCTTCAATATCAGTCCGCCCACCTAAAATCTGCTTCATCCGACGACGAATTTCTTTGGCCGCTTTGTCACGGATAAAGTAAAGCTTGGAGTGGCGCACCTTGGATTTGCGCACAATTTCAATCTTATCAATCATTGGCGAATAAAGAGGAAAAGTTTTTTCCATACCAACACCCGAGGCCACCTTGCGCACGGTAAAAGTAGCGCCGGCTTCTGATCCATGTTTACGGGCAATAATTAGCCCCTCAAAAATCTGAATGCGGGTCTTGCCCTTTTCCTGAATTTTTTGGTGCACCCGCACGGTATTACCAGAGGTGATCTCCAGCTTTTGGCGCTTGGCCATATCTACCGGTGAGACTTTAAATGTAGTTGCTTGCATAACGGGGGTAGTCTAGCACGACAAACGGAGGTTATCAAGAGCATTTTTTATGTCCGCTGAAAGTGGGGCCTCGAACTCTTTTACCTCTCCTCCAGGCAAAGCAATCTTAAGCCGTAGGGCATGTAGAGCCTGTCTGGCCAAACCCAGTGGACAAATTTTACCCTTAGCATATAAGTAATCACAAACTATGGGGTGTTGCAGGGCTTTAAAATGGGCGCGAAGCTGGTGGGTCCGGCCAGTTTTAGGCTTGGCTTCTACGTAGGAATAGTCGCCAATAGTCTCGAGCACCCGAAATACTGTCACCGCTTCACGCAAATTACTGGCCGCTTTAAAACTTGCTACCCGCACCCGCGGATCTTTTAAACTCCGACCAATTGGTAAATCAATCGTCTGCTCGCTTTCGGTATCAGCAAATTTACCATATAAAATAGCGTGGTAAGTTTTTTCAGCCTGCCGATTTTGAAACTGGTCTTTGAGCCACAAAAATGACTCTTGGTTTAGGGCGATGATCATTACCCCACTGGTATCTTTGTCGAGGCGATGCACTATCCCCGGTCGCGCCACCACTCGCCCGTCGGGCAAAGTCATCGGTTCCCCCACTTCTATTGTTTGCGGAAATTTACCTGCTACCCAGTCGGCCAAAGTCAGCTCGGCTTTGTGGCCATCAGAGTGCACCGAGAGCCCGGCCGGCTTGTTGATGACTAGCACATTTTGGTCTTGATAAATTATTTCCGGTTGGAAGTTCATCTTGATAAAGTAATACAAATAAGGTATCGTAGCAATATTGACGGGCTAAACCCTAGATCGTATTACGATCGGGTCGCCCGAACAAATTTTCAATTTGTTTTAGGGCGATTAGCTCAGTTGGTAGAGCAGCGCTTTTACACAGCGAAGGTCAGAGGTTCAAGTCCTCTATCGCCCACTTTTTAAAACATTAACACCTTATGGTGTTTTTGTTTTTTAAGTGGGCGATAAGCAAGACAACTGCTTGTCTTGCTCACGGGGCACAAAAAGTGCCTTTTTGTGCCCCGTGCAGGAGTCGAACCTGCGACCATCTCCTTAAAAGGGAGCTGCTCTACCAACTGAGCTAACAGGGCATAAAAACGAAATCATCTTACTATAAAAAAATATCTTAGTCTATGAAAAGAAGGCCCCGCGGTGAAGCAGGGCCTTCGCTAAAAGCTACCCTATTTTCTGTCCCACAACCGTGAGGTAGTCTTCCTGAGTAAGGTGCTCGGACATCCGACAAGCTTCAACATAACGACTACTTGCTTCGCGCAGTCTTGAAAAGACCTCTTCACAGCGACGAGCTAATTCCGGATCAGTATCGAGCTTTCTTTGGAAAGCTGATACTGGCGGTTTAACCTTTTCTTCTTCCATATTTTACCTAACCTTTCTTTCTCCTTTGTTCTATATTTAATTATACAATCCTACACCTCAAGCGCAAAACGCTCTAACTCCACCGCTAGGTCAAAACTTTTACGTCTAGCCTCGTGATATAAAACCAATAATTTTTCCGTCAATTGTACCGCTCCATCATCACCCCAATTTCGTAAATAGCCCCGGGCTTTTTTAGCCACAAATGGATGTAAAGGTAAATCTTGGTCGGTCTCTTCACGCGCCACCAACGCCATGTTTTTGGCCATACCAAACATTTGCCAAAAAACTTGTTCTGGTTCATAACCTCGTAAATTGGCCGTCGCTACTACTTTCCACAATTTTAGTCGATCGCGGGCCCCCAAAGCATCTCCCACCGCAAAAATAAAATTATCTTTTTCTTCTTTTTTGTCCCGAGAAGTATCAATAAACTCTTTCAGCTCAGCGCCAAATCTTTCTAATTTTTTTCTTTCTGGGGCTAATAATTTTTCTTCCCACAATAAAAACATATGGCTGGCCTCAACGATTTCTCTACCTTTATTAAAAACCCAAGCTAGAGCCTCGGGGTTTTGCATCAAGCGCCGACCTAAAACTATATGTTTAGTCACAAACAACCCCTGACCATAAAGAAGTTCGTCGGCCACATTTTCCGTGAAATTTTCATCATTAAGTTCAAAAACCTCAGCATCGGGCCGTTTAGCTTTCACCGCCTCGGCATACTTACGCCAGGCTAGCTGTGATTTATTTATATCTGAGCCAAAGTAGATGTATATCATAAATATAGTGTCCAAAAACTTTGTTGAAGGCGTTTTATGTGACAGAACCTCGCGCAGGCCGGCTGGGCCGAGCGGAGAGAAAATTCAGCAGAATTTTACACGTGTTCTGGAACATAAATGCCGAAAAAGAAGTTTTTGACTTTGTTTCAAAACTCCAACTCCAACAAAATGGGCGCATGATCCGAACCATAAACATTATCTAAAATGGTCGCCTTTTTTATATTATCGACCAAGTCGGTGCTGACATAAAAATAATCAATCCGCCAACCCACATTACGCTCCCGCGCGGCTGTTTTTTGGTCCCACCAACTATACTGTACCTTGTCTGGATGTTTAAAACGAAAGGTATCCACAAAGCCAACTTTGGCAAACTCATCCAACCAATCACGCTCGATTCTCATAAAACCCGAAATTTTCTCATTTTGTTTCGGTCGGGTCAAATCTATTTCTTCGTGGGCGGTATTAACATCACCAGTAAAAATAATTGGTTTGCCTAATTTTTTTAATTTTTTAAGATAAGCGACAAATTCCTGATAAAACTCCAGTTTATACTTCAGGCGCTCGGGACTGGCTCCCCCATTGGGAAAATAAATATTTAAAAAAATAAAATTACTAAAGTGAGTTTCAAGCATCCGCCCCTCGGGGGTAAGAATATTGGTTCCGAAATCTGTTTTTACTTTTTCTGGTACCGTTTTAGTGTAGGTGGCCACCCCACTGTAACCCTTTTTAGTATTGCAACAATCCCAATAAGAATTGTAACCAACGGGATAAACCAAAGCTGGGGAAAGTTGCGATATGTCGTGAATTTTGGTCTCTTGCACGGCCAGCACATCATATTTACCAGTCGTCATAAAATCCACAAAACCTTTCCGTTCGGCCGCCCGAATACCATTTATATTCCAAGAAACAAGAGATGTCTTAGCCATAAATCGAGTATAACACAAAACCTAAATGAACCTTTTTAGGACTGAAAAATCTTTCTTCAAAGTGTCTTTTAAGGATTGATTATAGATAGCGGCCGCGGGGTGGTATAAAGCCACCACCGACATTGGCCCATGGGGCGACTGTACCGCTATCACCTGACCGTGCAGTTTAGAAATAGTATCAAGTCGTTCTGGTACCTCGTATTTTTGAAGAATATACCACATCGAGAACCGACCAAGAGTCGCAATAACCCTAGGCCGAATAATATCAATCTGGCGATCAAGAAAAGAACCATATAAAGCAATCTCATCGGGGCTCGGGTCACGATTGGCCGGGGGGCGATCTTTGACAATATTAGTAATATAAACACTCTCCCGCGGTAAACCAATCGTAGACAAAAGCTCATCTAAAATCTGGCCAGCCCTGCCACAAAAAGGTCGAGCGGTCTTGGCTTCGTTTTTACCAGGTGCCTCGCCAATAAACATTATTGAAGCCGTATGACTACCCTCGCCAATGACCGGAAAATAGTTATTTTCGGTCCGATAAGTATAAAGTGGCGAAGCCTTAAGATTAAGCACTTCAGCCCTAATTATCTCCATTGCCTCGTGTTTATCAGTAGCCATTATAAGCATAATAGATTAGGAGAATAGGACGAGCAAGCCCCCACACCAAAGGTCGTAAACGACCTTTGGTGTGGGGGCAAGCCTGCCTGCCGGCAGGTAGGCAAAAACCCCGCATTCGAAGAGTCGATTATCGACTACTCGAATGCGGGGTTTTTAAAAAAACTACTCAGCGCTTACTTCTGCGTCAACGCTTGCGCCCGCGTCAGCACCTTCCTCTACAGTAGCACCATCACCGGTTGTGAACGAACCAGTGCCGTTGTCGCCAGTGTCTACTACATCACCGTTGTCTACCACATCAGCAGTATCAGACTGGTTAGAATACCAGACGATACCAGCAATAATGATAACAATAACAACGATGGCGATAATTACATTCTTAGACATAGTTTGCTTCTAGTTGTTTTGTAATCGACCTTTCAGATTACGATACATAGACAATATCACTTTTGGTCCAAATTTTCAATCATTGGGCCAGTGTGGATAAGTAATACCCTAATTTTGCCATTCTTGCAACTCTCCCCAACTAGAACCCGTCTCAATATTTACCGCCAGCGGAACTTCATTGTCTACCACTTCCACCATCTCTTTTTGCAATATTTTTACCAGCTTATCCAGGTGTTCGACCTCTACTTCGTAGATTAATTCATCATGAACTTGGAGTAAAAAGTGGGCCTGATTAATTATTTTAGCCTGACCAAGAGCCTGGTCAACTCGAACTGTAGCAATTTTAACAATATCGGCAGCCGTACCTTGTAGCGGGGCATTATAAGCCTGACGTTCGGCTTGGGCCCGCATAAAAGGTAACTTTGAGCGAAGGGCTGGGAAATAACGGTGGCGACCAAACATAGTTTCAGTGTAACCTTTGGCATAAGCCTCTTGTACAACAGTATCAAAATACTCTCTAACGGTTTTAAACTCGGCAAAATAGTTATCATAAAATTTTTGGGCGTCTTCACGACTAGTACCAAGGTTAACCCGCAAAGCATTGACCCCCATGCCGTAGATAATGCCAAAATTTATTACCTTGGCCTGACGGCGCATGTCTTTAGTCACCCCGTCTTCAGCCACACCAAAAACGCGAGCTGCCACGGCAGTATGAATATCCTGGCCAGTCTTAAAAATATTTTTCAAAGTGGGGTCGCCCGAAAGCATGGCTAATACCCGAAGCTCAATTTGTGAATAATCAGCCACTACCAACACGTGACCTGGGGTAGCAATAAAACCCTTGCGAATTTCCGTACCATAAATTTGGGAAGCCGGTATATTTTGTAGGTTGGGATCAGAACTAGACATCCGACCAGTGGTTGTACCAGTCTGATGTAAATGACCATGCAGACGATTGTGGCTGTCGGCTAAACGTGGAATAGCATCAATATAAGTAGAAACCAGTTTTGATAACTCCCGAAACTTTAAAATATCAGCGACAATCGGGGCCGACTCGGCTAGTTTTAATAACTCTGACTCCCGAGTCGAACGCGCTCCCCCAGCAGTCTTTTTTAGGCCCTTGGCGGTTAGGCCAAGTTCATCAAACAAAACTACCCCGAGTTGCTTTGGTGAACTGATATTAAATTCGTGACCAGCCATGGTATAGATTTTCTGTTCTAATAAAACCAAATCTTTGTGAAAATCTTTGGATAATTTTTTAAAACACTTAGGATCAATTAAAATTCCTCGCTGTTCCGCTTGTTTTAATATTGGGATAAGCGGCAATTCAATATTTTCAAAAACTTTGGTTAAATCTTTTTCTTTAATCTCTTTTAAAAGTACCGCGGAAGCATCTTTTAAATTTGTTTTTTCGGTATAAGCGTAAATATCTTCGACCTTGGGATTGGTTTTGTCTGATAGCAAAAGCCAAAGGGCAATCGCCGATGTTTGCAATAAAACCGGATCAACATCTTCCTGTTTAGTAGTTATTGTGTCTTGGTTGGTCGAGCGACCCAATAAAACGGTTTTGGCCCTAGCCGTAAGAGTTTTAAAATCTAGCTCACCAAAAGTTTTTTCGATCCCCGAAAAATCAAAAGATTCCCGCCAAGTATTAGTTGGTAAATTAAAGTCAATTGGGGCATCACGTCTAATAGTGGCCAAAGTTTTAGAAAACAAAGCTTCCTCTTCCCCCTCTTTTAAAAGTTCAATGATTCGTGGCTTAATACCAGCCTTTATAAATTTACCCTCACCGCTTTTTCCTTTGGCTAATTCTTGATAAATGTTTTCAATTGAACCAAATTCTTGAATCAAAGCCGTGGCTGTTTTTTCGCCAATACCTTTTATTCCAATAATATTATCGGAAGGGTCACCCCTTAGACCCTTAAAATCTACCAACAGCGGTGGAACAAACCCAAACCGGTCGCAAACAGCCTTCTCATTGTATAAAACTGTATCAGTTAGACCACGCTTTAAAGTGTAGACCACCACTTTGTCAGCAGAAACTAATTGCATCGTATCCATGTCACCCGAAGCAATTACCACCTCAAGGTCAACTTTGTTTTTGGTCTGTTCAACAATTGTGCCAATAACATCATCGGCCTCGAACCCTGGGCAATCATAAATTGGCACACCAAAAGCAGTAAAAATATCCCGCGAGCGATCCATTTGGGCCACCAAAGCCTCATCGGCCTTGACCCGCCCTGCTTTATATTCATCATAAACTTGTTTGCGAAAAGTAGGCTCAGCCAAATCATAGCAAGCCGCCATATAATCGGGTTTGAACTCATCAATAATGCGCAATAACATTGAAGCAAGCCCATATAGACCGCCAGTCGGCTCACCTTTAGACGAAGAAAAATCTGGCAAAGCGTGGTAGGCCCGATGCAAAATAGCGTGGGCATCAAAAAGAACTAGTTTTTTATCGTAAGTTTTTTTAGTCGCCATATTTAATACTTCTAGTTTGGTCGTTAATAAAAGTAAAATTAATCGGCAACACGGTGATGGGTAAAATATCCGCCACCAACTCTGGCCACTCAATGACAATTAGGTTATTGGGGTCAGAGACAATATCAGCAAAACCAAGCTTGGCTAATTCTTCACCACTACTTAAACGATAGACATCAATGTGAATCAGTTTGGCAAAATTTTGACCCGCTGGTAAATCATATATTTTTTCAATCACAAAAGTTGGACTGGTTATTGTTTCTGTTACCCCTAAAGCCTCGGCCAAACCTTGAGTAAAAGAAGTTTTACCCGAGCCGAGGTCACCAAAAAGGGCCAAAATGGTGGCTGTTTTACTGGAAGTTATTTGACTGACTATATCTTTAGCTAAATTTTTAGTTTCCCTTAAACTTTTGGTAATAATTTCCATATTAATGAGTTTAACACAGGAAAAAGATATAGAAATAAGACAAATTAAAACCCGGGGCGCACACGTCTGGCGCGCCTCGGGCTTGTCGGTGGCTCTCCCCCAGCTAGCGCTGGAAGAAGCCACTCAATATTCCCACAATTTCTCCACCGGGCAGTTTTTCAATCTGCCCCTCCACCCGCGCTGGTAGGAACGGGAGGAACTACTACTGCGCCCGCGACTCTGCTGGCGGAGGAGATCCCGCCCGATGTCGGAAAAGTTATCCATAAAATTTACAAAAAATATATTTATCGATTGATTATTTTTAATAATTTAAAGTTGTACACAGTTAAAAGTTTGCATGAACACAAACTTGTTGTTAGTAATGAAATTAGATTTACAGTTAGACTTTTAAAATTGTTTTTAGACCGCTTCAAAGGTACAATAATACTAATGTCAACGATCTTTAATGAAGAAAAGCAGGAAAAGCGCCTGGATGAACTTCACTACAAAGAAGCTGAGGAATTAGCCCGGGTCCTTTCGGGGCGTTATCAAATTCCGTACACCGATCTTTCAAAAACATCCATCAACGCCGATGCTCTCCGTCTTATTCCTGAACCAGAGGCGCGGGCTGCCAACATGGCTATCTTTAAAGCTGTGGGGAAAAAACTTTCCTTGGGTACAGCCTCACCCACCAATGACAAATTAAAAACCATTGTCACCGATTTGGAACGGAAAAATTTTTCTATCACTTTATATGTGGTGTCCGAAGCTAGTCTCGAGTGGGCTTGGGGGCGGTACGGCGAAGTGGCTAATACAAAAAAAACTGAAGCGGGAATGATTGATATCTCGAACGAACACATCGCCGCTTTTCTAGAGGAGTTTAAAAAACTGGAAGATATCACAACCGCAATTGGCACTGAATCAATTCGGGTCGCCAAAGAAGGTGGCATTTCCACTATCTTGGAAATTATTCTCTCTGGTGCTCTGGCCTTAGAAGCTTCTGACGTTCATATTGAACCCGAAGAAACAGATATTCGTTTGCGTTACCGTATCGACGGGGTGTTGCAAGATGTGGCCAATTTTGACCCCAAAATTTATCGGCCCATTTTGTCCCGAATTAAACTGATTTCCGGTCTCAAGTTAAATGTAAAACAGTCCGCCCAAGATGGACGGTTTTCCATCAACGCTGGTTCTGATGTCGACATTGAAATTAGAACCTCGGTTATCCCGGGTGCCTATGGTGAATCAATTGTGATGCGCGTCCTAAATCCTAAAAGTATTGAAACTACCTTCAATAGCCTGGGCATTCCCCCTGATCTATATAAAATATTTGATCGGGAAATAAGAAAACCTAATGGTCTAGTTTTACTCACCGGACCCACGGGTTCCGGAAAAACCACCACTCTTTATTCTTTTCTACGCGAGGTCAATTCCACGGAAGCCAAAATCATCACGATTGAAGACCCAATCGAATATCACCTAAAGGGAGTAAACCAAACTCAAGTAAATCGGGAAAAAGGCTATACCTTCCTGTCGGGATTACGCAGTGCCTTGCGTCAGGACCCTGATGTGATTATGGTTGGTGAGATCCGTGATTCAGAAACTGCTAAAATTGCTATTAATTCCGCCCTCACTGGCCACTTGGTATTTTCCACCCTCCACACCAACAACGCCGCGGGTGCTATCCCGCGCCTTATCGACCTTGGGGTTAATGCCAAAATTATTAGTTCCGCCCTCACCCTGTCTATTGCCCAGCGCCTCGTCCGTAAGTTGTGTGAATATTGTAAACAAGAAAGCGTCCTAGCTGGTGTCGAGAAAGACCAAATATTGGCTGTAGTGGAAAGTATAAAAAAGAAAATACCCGACTACACACCAAAGCAAATTGAAAAAATGTGGCTACCGGGTAAATGTGAAAAATGTAATAACACTGGTTACAAGGGTCGGCAGGGAATTTTTGAGGCAATCATTATGGATGAAAAAATTGCGGCCGCCACAATTTTAAATCCCAATGAACGCGACATTAAAACCGCCGCCATCCCCCAAGGCATACTAGATATGCGCCAAGATGGAATAGTAAAAGTATTAGACGGTACAACTTCCCTAAGAGAATTGTCACGGGTTATTGACCTGTACGATGAAATTATTTAGTTAAAAGAAAAATCCACCATATCGGTGGACCGTTCCTTGTTATCAAGAATATAAACCTCCAAGTAATCTCTTTATTTATGCAAATAAAGTTAGGTAGGCTGGAAAGGATAGATCCAGAGATGCACGCATAAGCGTGATACCAAAACGTCCTTTACAAAAAACCCGTTAAGCCGTGGACGACTTAAATTGCTTGGAGGTTTATGTTCTCGATACTGTCAATCTTGAGTCAAAACCTGAGCCTTTCTTTAAAATCGGCACCAGGATATGAAGATGCTATTATATAGGCATGAAAGATGGGAGTAAATACCCCCAAACACCTTTTTAGCTCACTTTTATGATGTTAGCATAAACTTTGAAATATGTCAAGTAACACCCCTACGCCGACCAATAATTTACCTAACCCTCTAAAAGGAGACGCTTTTCTTGATAAAGCCTTACGGCCATTGATTTGGGAAGAATACATTGGTCAAACCAATATTAAAGATAATCTAAAAATACTCTTAGGGGCCGCCAAAGGTCGTAACCACCCTCCAGAGCACTTACTTTTTTATGGTCCACCAGGCCTAGGTAAAACCACCCTGGCTTATCTTATTGCCAGCGAACTAGGGGCCCAAATTAAGGCCACCTCGGGGCCGGCCATAGAAAAGGTTGGCGACCTAGCGTCAATTATTACCAACCTTGAACCTGGTGATATATTGTTTATCGACGAAATTCATCGCCTCAACAAAATGATCGAGGAAGTTCTATACCCCGCCATGGAACAAGGTAGTTTAAATATTATTATTGGTAAAGGCCCCGGCGCCCGAGTAATTCAACTTGAACTGCCACCTTTTACCTTAATTGCCGCCACTACTCGTATTGCTCTTTTATCTTCCCCACTTCGGTCTCGCTTTTCTGGCGGTACTCACCGCCTGGAATTTTATTCAGAAAAAGAAATTGGGGAAATAATCAAACGGTCCTCTAAAATATTAAACATTGAAATTGAAGACGGCGCGGTAGCAGAAATTGCCAAACGTAGTCGTTTTACCCCGCGCACCGCTAACCAATTATTAAAACGGGCTCGCGATTACGCCGAGGTAGCCAACCTGCCCTTAAACCAAGAAACGGTGACCAAAGCCCTAACCCTGCTCGGCATTGATGTCTTGGGCCTGTCTGGGGCCGATCGCGCGGTTTTAGAAATAATTGCTAATAAGTTTAAAGGTGGCCCCGTCGGGCTTTCGACTGTTGCCACCGCCATGTCGGAAGAAGAAGCCACGGTGGAAGAAGTTTACGAACCTTATCTCATTCAATGTGGATTTATTGAGAGGACGCCTCGTGGTCGCACTTTAACCGATCGGGGCTACGAACATTTGGGACAAAAAATTCCAGCCAATAGACAAAATAAATTAATTTAAAGAAAAAATTTATTAGTTAGCAAAATAATTTACCATGTCTGGACATAATAAATGGTCAAAAATAAAAAATAAAAAAGCCGTCGAGGATGCCCGCAAAAGCAAGGTTTTTTCTATACATGTGCGAACTATCACCATGGAATCCAAGCGAGCAGGTGGTGATATTAATGCTCCAGCCCTAAGAGCAGCCATCGACCGAGCCAAAGCAGTTAATATGCCAGCAGATAATATTGCCCGGGCGGTCGAAAAAGGTAAAAGTGGCGGTGGGGCTGATTTAGAAGAAGTATTATATGAGGCTTATGGCCCCAGCGGGGTGGCTTTGGTTATTGAAGGTATAACTGACAACAAAAACCGAACAACGCCAGTAATAAAACATCTTTTAGCTGAAAATGGTGGGAGTTTAGGTACAACCGGTTCAGCTATTTGGGCTTTCAAAAAAAGTGTGGATGCTTGGGTACCTCAAATTTTATTACCCCTATCCGACAGTGAAAAGGAAAAAGTGGCGACCCTTATTGATACTATCCTCGATCAAGATGATATAAAAAATGTATTTACCAACGCTGAATTTTAAAATTATATTTTCTAAATGACCATACTTGGTATTGATCCTGGATATGACCGACTAGGCTACGCCCTTGTACAAAAAGAAGTTGGTACTAAAGAAGAATTGCTTGAGAGTGGTTGTTTGTCTTCTCCTAAAAACGAGACTTTTCCGAACCGGCTGGCTATTTTAGGCCAAGCAATTGAAAAAATTTTTGATAAATATAAAATTGACTGCTTGGCGATAGAAAATTTGTTTATTACTAAAAACCAAAAAACAGCCATGAGAGTTGCCGAGGTCCGAGGGATGATTTTATTCTTGGCTGGTAAAAAATCAATACTGGTAGCTGAATTTACCCCACCCCAAATCAAACTGGCGGTAACTGGTTATGGTTTGGCCAACAAGGATCAAATAACTGCCATGGCCAAGCTGTTAATCAAAATACCCGAATCAATAAAATATGATGATGAGTTTGACGCTATCGTTATTGCCATGGCGGGCCTGACTGGTATAAACAAGGAAAAAACACTTTTATCCACACTTTAATTAAACAAAAGTTGCGTTCTTTAACAACATTTGTTACAACATAAAAAATCAAACGCAAAGAGCGGTGATTTAATAAATTAAAAGACTTAGATTTTGAAAAAGTATGGACGACGATCTGATGCTTGGAAATACAGACACTGAGGAACCTTTGGATGATCCAATGGTGAACGATGATGCAATGGTTACTAGTGGTATTGTTGATGAAGATGAGGATGAAAACAAATTAGACGATGAAGAGGAATATGAAGCTGATGCTAATGGTTTGGAAGATGAGTTTGAAGCCTAGAAGGTTGTTGGTGTTTTTAAAAACAAAGTCAACGGTCACGCCCTAAAGGGCGTGACCGTTGACTTTGTTTGTTTTAAATCCAAGCCCATTCATCCCCGTCAGTTTACGGCGGGGATGAATGGGCGAGGAAAGGGGGTCAGGGAAAACACTTGTTTTCCCTGGGGCGGAGAGTAGTGAGCGAAGCGAGCGTTGAGAACCGAGCGGTTCTCAAAATAAATCTCTTCTCGCTTAATACCCCGTTGGCTTGGCTACGGGGATAGGACGAGGAGGATTTATTTTAATTAAGGGTAATTTTAAAAAACTTCTTTTTGCCAACCTTGACTGTCAGTGGCTCCGTAATAACTTGTTCAAGATTTTTAACTTTTTGGTCAGGCAAAATAGTGATACCTCCCCCTTCAACTAGCCGACGAAAATCAGAATTAGATGACACTGCTTCAGCGGCCACCAAAACGTCTCGTAACAACATATTTTTAGTGGCCTCAATTTTTGGAATATCATCAGGAACTTCTTTATCTTGAAATTTTAAAATAAAATCAGCTTCGGCTTTTTTTGCCTCTTCTGGTGAAGCAAAAATAGAAACTATTTCTTTAGCTAGGCGCATTTTTGCATCTCGGGGATTACTGGCTAAAATTTCTGCCACCTCCACGGCTGACACATCAGTACAAATTTCAAAAGCAAGCAACATCAGAGAGTCTGGCCAGCTCATCACTTTACCGTACATATCTTTTGGATCATCAGACAAAGCCACCATATTACCCTCTGATTTGCCCATCTTTTTACCAGTCGGGTCAACTAAAAGTTTAGTCGTAATGACAAATTTATCTTTACCTCTCTTTTTAAGCATTGTTCGTCCAGTATTCATATTGAAGGTTTGGTCATTACCACCAATTTCTGCATTTACCCCCATTGCTACAGCATCATAACCCTGCATTACTGGATAAAGAAATTCGTGAAGATAGATAGGCTCGTCTTTTTTTATCCTATCTTGAAACATATCTCGTTCCACAATCTGGCCTAAGGTAAATTCCGAGGCCAATTTTAAAACCTCCGCAAAACCAAGTGGGGCTAACCACTCACTATTTAATCTAAAAGAGACTTTGTTTAGATCTAATATCCGTCCAATCTGCTCGCGATATGATGCATAATTTACTTTGACTTCCTCGGGAGATAATTTCTTTCGTGTTGAAACTTTGTCTGTCGGATCACCAATCATCGCTGTAAAATCTCCAAAGAGAATAATAATTTCATGGCCAGCCTGCTGTAATTTTTTAAGCTGTAAAATTACCGACCCATGACCAATGTGAAGTGTTGGCCCAGTGGGATCAATACCAAAATAGATTTTCAGTTTATTTCCCATCCCTAAAAACTGGTCCAATTCCGCCCGAGAGGGGTAAATTTTTTCTATACCCCGTTCAAAAATCTGGTCGGAAAATGTTCTAGTGGAGTCTTTCATAGCCAAAAATATACCACATTAGGAGCTTTTTTTCCATAACACCCTGTGGTACATTCAACCTTGAAGTGCAACACTCGCATTAAAAACTTCTAATGGTGTTT
>CAYHFD010000021.1:0-7684 GCA_964355855.1 uncultured Candidatus Saccharibacteria bacterium
AAACACCATTAGAAGTTTTTAATGCGAGTGTTGCACTTCAAGGTTGAATGTACCATTTTATCTCTTGACAGGTGATTATATATATGCTAGTATATAGTTAGAATACAACTGGACGCCAAAGCGTCCCTAAGGAGAACTTTGATGTTTAGGACTCTGATTTTGCTGTTTTTGATTGCATTAACAACAGGCTGCACCAATGAGCGGAAATGGTACCAGTCCCTTCCCCAAGCGGAGAAGGATCGGATCAACGCCACACAGGCAGAAATCAGCGGTCTGACTGGTGGAGATCTGGTGGAATTCAGCGATGGCCGTCTCCTTGCCGTCCGCTTCCTCAGAAGCTCGTGGGACGCCGAAGCTCCCGTGGTTCAGGTAGTCAGGGCGGGGAAAGATGCTGACCAAAGTGGTTTCATTGAGCAAGGGGTCCAAGAGTTCACCGCCCGGCTCGCCCTAACAGTGAAGCGGATTATCCTCACCACCGACCCCGACTACGCAAAGATGGCGGCGAAGTTTCTCCAACAGGAGTAGACTCTACCAACGCCACGCAACCCTGGCCCCAACAAGGCCCAACTTCGCTATAAGTTGGGCCTTTAATATTTATATTTTACTCCCCAACCCAGCGAGCTTCTTAATTTTTTGAACCTTTCCACCTCCGCTAAAGCTACGGCGGACAAGCGCGGGAGATGGTTTGGAAATCAAACCAAAAATTATCAAACATCGAGTGTTTGATAATTTTCCAGTCAAGCGAGCCTAGTTCCGTTTCCAAACCTTGCCTGCCCGCTCGTCCCTCGCATGGCAGGCGGGCGGAAGTGGCGGCCGGCAGGCCCACACACCAAATCTTGGTGTGTGGGCAGGGTTTTGGCAATCAATTAAGCGAGCTAATGTTTTTCGCCGAGCCTTGCGCAAGGGCGACGGCCCGAGCAGAGCAAAAACTTAGCAAAGTTTTATGTGTGCTCGCCGAAAAATATTAGCGAGCGATTTCTTTCTTGAACGGAAACCCAATCTGCTTGAAAAATTCCAACGCCTCTTTTTTATCTTTGGCTGTCGTCACAATCGTCACTGACATCCCAAACACATCCTTGATTTCTTCATCGGTAGTCTCCGGAAAAACAATGTGCTCGCGAATGCCAATGGTTAGATTGCCCATACCATCAACACTGGTTTCAGTATAACCCTTGAAGTCGCGCATTCGGGGCATCGCAATATTGAAAAGCTTATCCAAAAATTTATACATCCGTGGCCCCCGCAAAGTTACCGCCACCCCAATAATATCACCCTGACGCAATTTAAAAGTCGCGATCGATTGTTTAGCCCCCCGCAAAGCGGCCTTTTGACCAGTGATCTTAGACAGGCGGTCAGCGACCAATTCGTTCCGTTTCTTATCTTTAGCTTTACCGGTACCAGAAGAAATAACTACTTTAACAAGTTTAGGTAAAGCATAATTATTCTTAATATCCAAAGCCTTCCGCAGAACTGGTTTTAGTTTTTCTATTTTTTCTTTAAGTGGAGTAATCATAAGTTTTTATTTCTTAGCGGTTTTAGTGGCTTTTTTAACCGGCTTGGTAGCCAATTTAACATTGGACACATGAATAGGAGCAGCCGTTTTAACTGTCTGGCCGGCATCTTTGGTACTTCGGCGCCGAACCCGACGATTTTTTAGGTTAAGACCCTCTAGTATTACTAAGTTGCGATCAGGAAAAGCCCGCACCACCTTAGCAGTCTTACCTTTGTCCTTGCCAGTAACAACCGTTACCGAGTCCCCTTTTTTAACATGCATTGAGTTCATAAGAGTATAGAAATTAAACTACCTCCGGTGCCAGTGAAGCTATTTTTTGATAACCCAATTCCTGTAATTCACGTGGAATCGGTCCAAAAATACGACCACCTTTTGGGTCTTGTTTGCCCTTTTCAATAATTACCACCGCATTTTCATCAAAACGAACATACGAACCATCCTTGCGACGGAAAGGTTTAGTTTGGCGAACAACCACGGCCTGAACCACATCCTTCTTTTTTACCGCCTTGCGCGGTTCAGCGGTTTGAATAGACATCACCACCAAATCACCGATTTCCGCATAACGTTTTTTGGAGCCACCTAACACCTTGAACACCCGGCCGATTTTGGCCCCGGTATTGTCGGCTATTTTTACGATAGAGCGTGGCTGGATCATGTTATTTAATTACAATAAAATTTTTATCCTTGGAAATAGGTTTTGTTTCCTTAATAGTCACAACATCACCAATTTTACAAGAATTGGTTTCGTCGTGAGCCTTAAAACGTTTGTGGCGAGTCAAAAATTTGCCATATTTAGGGTGTTTTTTAAAACTACCGACTTCCACCACCACGGTCTTGTCCATTTTATCGGACACGACAGTGCCTTTAAAAGTCTTGCCCTCTTTAGTTGTAGCTAGTTTATTTTCCATATAAATAGTGGCTATACATTAGCGTCTTTAGCGGTCTCGCGCAAGGTGGTCAGCAAACGAGCAATATCTTTTCTAGTAGCGCGACCCTCTTTAACATTTTTAGTTTTAGCACCAGCCACACTGAAACGGAAGTTCGCCAGAGCTTCTCTTTTTTCTTTGAGAAGTTTTTCCATATCAGCCACGCTCTTCTTTTTTAAATCTTTCATTTTCATATTTATAAGTGACTTTAGGTGCGAGCGATAATTTTGGTTTTTAGGGGCAACTTGGCACCAGCTTTACGCAAAGCTTCACGGGCCGTAACCGGGTCCAAACCTTCTAGCTCAAAAATAATTCGACCTGGTAAAACTTCCACTTCATAACCTTGAGGGTCACCCTTCCCCTTACCCATACCCACTTCAGCTGCCTTGGCTGTAAAAGGCCGATCAGGAAAAATCCGAATCCACAGTTTTCCTTTTTTCTGCATTTGGCGGGTAATAGTTTTACGAGCGGCTTCAATTTGGTTAGACCTAATCCGCGCAGTGGTTTCAGCCTTTAAACCAAAAGACCCAAACGATAGGGTTACCCCACGAGTAGCAACTCGTTTTTTGTCTGGGTTGACCCGACCAGTTTGCCATTTGCGGTGTTTAACTTTTTTAGGAAAAAGAGACATGGTTTATTTATTATCAAATATTTCACCGCGATAAATCCAAACTTTGACTCCAATGACACCATAAGGTAGGTAGGCCTTTTCGCGAGCAAAGTCGACATCGGCGCGCAGGGTTTGAAGTGGAATTCGACCAGCTTTTTGAGTTTCGCGCCGACCCATTTCTGCCCCGCCAAGACGACCAGAAAGATTAATCTTTACTCCTTGAACATTGCGCTGAGCCATTACCTTCTCAATAGTTTGTTTCAAAATCCGCCGAAAAGGCATGCGCTTTTCCAACGCTTCGGCGACCATATAGCCAACAATCGCCGCGTGGGCCTCCGCATCCTTAATTTCTTCGATATCTACTTTTACCTCTTTGGGAATAGTATTGCCAATCCGCTTCATGGCCTTCAAAATATCGGCCTTTAGTTTAGTAGCTCCTTCGCCAGAACGACCAATCACCATACCGGGACGAGAAGTTTTTATAATCACCCGAAAAACATTTTCACTTCGTTCTATTTCCACCACATCGACATACAAACCGCGTAAACGTTTGGTCAAATATTCACGCAAAAGAATATCGGTTTTTAAATATTCCTGATATTTACCACGGGCACCAAACCAACGAGACTTCCAGTCCCGAATAATACCTAGTCTATGAGCATATGGATGAACGCTGTGTGTCATGATATTTATTATTTGGCCTTTTTAGTAGTTTCCTTTTTGGTTACCACTTTTTTGGTAGTCTTCTTTGCCACCGGCGTCTCATCTTTAACCGCCAGCAAAACATTCACATGGCTGGTACGATGACGAATAGGGGTCGCCCGGCCACGAGCCCGGGGCATAAAACGACGCATTATTAGACCCTTATCAACCCTAATTTCTTTAATGAAAAGTGATTCTTTACGTGTATCAAAATTTTTCTCAGCATTGGCTGCGGCCGAAGCGATAAGCTTACACATTGGCTCCGAAGCTCGTTTGTCGGTAAAAGATAATTCCAACAAAGCTTGGGCAACAGTTTTACCACGCACCAAGTCGGCCAGTAACCGAACCTTACGCGGAGCTTGTTTATAATTTATAAGACTAGCTTTCATCCCGTTAGAGGTAGGACACGGACTGTTTGTCCCTGCCTGTACCAAGACTTAGGTTGATAATAATTTTGTTTTTCATAATGAAAGTAAATTTAGTGTCCGTGACCTCTAACGGGATCATGTTATTTCTTAGTATCAACCGTGGTCTTGGCGGCTTTGGCGGCAACAATTTCAGCTTCCTTCTTCTTTTGTTCTAGTTCTTTTTGCATCTTACCACCATGACGATAAAACTTTTTGGTTGGTGAAAATTCGCCCAAACGATGGCCCACCATCTCTTCGGTCACAAAAACTTCAAGATGATCCTTGCCATTATGAACGCCAAAAGTAAAACCAACCATTTCTGGCGAAATTTGACTGCGACGGGCCCAAGTCTTAATAACCCCACCTTGACCCGGCTTTTTGTCGACAATTTTTTTAAGTAATTTTTCGTCCAAATAGGGACCTTTTTTGAGTGATCGAGACATGGTTGAAAATAATGAACGTAGTGAATGTATTTTCTTCACCCCGCCCTACTTTGATAATCACATTTATATTCCCAATAACTGGAAAACGGCCTTTTGTCTTTTATTGGCCGCTTAATGTCAATATCAAAGTAGGGCAGGGTACTAGATAATCATACTCCCTGCGGTCGTTGATTCTCTGTAAGCACGGGAATATATTAGCAGATATTAACCGTAAGTCAATGAAAACCGTTATGCCGTATGTAGTATGTCGTATACTTGTCTGCGTAAGTACTCGCCCAGACAGATAGTACCGGCTCGGGCCACGCTCCGCGTCGCCCGAGCTGATTTGAATTCTATACTACATACCACATACTATTTCTACCTCTTAGTCTTTCGTCTAGCAATAATAAACTTATCGGAATATTTCTTCGAGCGACGAGTACGAACACCATAAGCCTGCTTACCCTCGCGAGTCTTTGGTCCACGGCGCAAGCCAATACCTTGACGGCCTTCACCACCACCGTGTGGATGGTCAACTGGGTTCATGGCACTACCGCGGACAGTCGGGCGAATACCCTTCCAGCGACTTTTACCGGCTTTACCAAAATTTTGTAGTTTAGATTCTTCGTTAGAAACCGCCCCAACCGAAGCCCAAGCATTTTCATTTATCCGGCGAATTTCGCCCGAAGGCATTTTAACACTAGTGTAACCAGCATCATTGGCTAGCACTTCGGCATAAGAACCAGCCGAGCGAACAAATTTGGCTCCCCCGTCTGGCTTAACCTCTAGGTTGTAAATAAAAGTACCCGAAGCAATTTTTTTCAAAGGCAAACGATTGCCAATTTTGGTATCTGCCCCAGCGTCAACAATAAAAATATCACCAACTTGCATACTCTGTGGTACTACAATGTAACGATATTCACCGTCTTTGTAACAAACAAGGGCAATAAAAGCCGAACGGTTTGGATCGTATTCAATAGTTTTAATAACCGCTGGAATAGAGCGCTTATCATATTTAAAATCAATATCACGTAAACGACGTTTGTGTCCACCGCCTTTGTGGCGAACCGTAATCCGACCAGTGCTGTTGCGACCAGAACCTCGTTTCTTACCTTTGGTTAAAGATTTATGAGGTTTAGAAGCCGTCAAACTTTTCTTGTACGAAACAGTTGACATGTGTCGGCGTGATGGAGTTGTGGGTGAATAGCTCTTCATATGTTTAGACTAAATAAAATCAATTTGACTGCCCTTGGCCAAAGTAACAAGCGCCTTTTTAATACCAGCGGTCGTACCACGTTTACCCCGAACAAGCACATTTTTCTTGGGCAAATTAACGATATTTACCCGTAAAGCCACCAGATTATATTTTTCTTTAATGGCTCGTTTAACCTGTATCTTGTTGACCTTGGCCGGAACCTCAAAAGTGTAAGTTGGATTTTCTTTTTCAGTCAAAAAAGCCGCCTTTTCGGTAATCCGAGGCTTAATAAGAATAACATTCGAAGAAATAAGATTGCGACGAGCCATATAACTTTATTTAAGACGAGTAGCTAAAGTCTTAATCGATTTAGCCGGATTCACGATTACGACATATTTATAATTCAAAATGTCCAAAGTATTGGTATTGCGTACATCTTCCACTTTTACGCTACCAATATTACGAAAGCTTTTTAGAGCGTTATCGTCTTTGGCTGGTAAAGCCAGATAGGCGCGATTACCTTTTTTGTAGGCGATTTTCTCAAAACCCTTAACGCTCGACAAGGCGTCAACTGTTTTTTGAGCATCTTTAGCTTTAGGAGATGGAAAAGATAGGTCATCTAAAAACATCACTTCGTTGTCACGAAATTTCTGAGACAAAACAGTGAAAAGAGCCTTGGTCTTCATTTTTTTATTAATTTTTTTCTCAAAGTTTTTTTCATTGCGTGGACCATGAGCCACACCACCACCCACCCAGATTGGCGAACGTGTCGAGCCATGACGAGCGCGACCAGTCCCCTTTTGACGCCAAGGCTTTTTACCACCACCAGATACTTCACCCCTAGTTTTAGAATGAGCAATACTCTCGCGAGCATTGGCTTGCATACTAGTTATGACCTGGTGAATAAGGTCAGCATTCCAACGCAAACCAAAAATCTTCTCGTCAAGCGATATTTTTCCGGCTTCCTCACCACTTTTATTGTAAACTATTGCTTCCATGTTTTAAATAAAATTTGTTAGCCCCGAATTTCCAGCACCGTACCTCGCCGACCAGGAACCGAACCTGACACAAAAATGAGATTTTGGTCTTTGTCTATTTTTATTACCCGCAAGCTTTTCTGACTCACCCGATCACTACCCATGCGACCAGCCATACGGGTACCCTTAAACACCCGTTGCATGCCACCGGCGCCAATGGAACCCGGTTCACGCTCGGAATGCTTCTGGCCATGAGAACGGGGCCCACCGTGAAAACCATGGCGTTTGACGCCCCCCTGAAACCCCTTACCCTTGGAGATACCGGAAACAACTACTTGGTCACCTTCGGCAAAAGTTGAAGCATCAAAGGTATCACCGGTTTTTACATCAGGAGTTTTATCATCAAAACGAAACTCACGAATCACCGAGAAACCAACTCCTTCTTTAGGTAAAGTGCTTTTAATATGTCCCTGGACCGACTTATTTAAACGACTAAGTTTGCGCTCACCAAAGCCTAATTGAATAGCCGTGTAACCATCTTTATCGGTCGTACGAACCTCAGTCACCGTTACTGGTCCAGCCGATATAACCGTACCGGGAACCACCCGTCCATCGTCGGTAAATATTTGGGTCATGTATTCTTTTGTTCCAAGAATGAATTTCATCCCGTTAGAGGTAGGACACGGACGGTTGATCCGCGTGGCTACTAGACTTTAGTTTGATAATGATATTGTTTAACATATGGTAAGCGGTGTCAGTGTCCGTGACCTCTAACGGGATTCATGCCCGATCTAAGCCTAGGACATGCCTATATCTATCACATATTTTGATCTGTGTCTAATCCCGGCCGCGGGGGCGGCCCAAAGGCCGGCCCCCCCGCGGGGGGGGGCCCAAGAAATTTTTATATAAAAATTTTTAAAAAAAATAAAAAC
>CAYHFD010000021.1:7694-12956 GCA_964355855.1 uncultured Candidatus Saccharibacteria bacterium
GTCTTATATTTCCCCACCCATTTTTATTTTTTTTAATTTTTTGTTTTTTGTGCCCCCCCGGGCGGCGGTCCCCCCCCCCCCCCCCCCCCGCGGCCGGAGTGGGCACACATCAGATTTTTCTAAATCATTTTGACATCAATATTGACGCCGCTTGGCAGATTTAGATTTGTTAGACTTTCAATAATTTTAGGCGACGGATTCAAGATATCTACCAAACGTTTATGAACACGCATTTCAAACTGCTCACGCGAGTTTTTATCAATAAAGCTCGAGCGATTGACGGTATATTTTTTGATTTCAGTCGGCAAAGGAATTGGGCCATGGATTGAGGCGTCATAACGAATAGCAGTATCTACTATTTGTTTGACACTAGCATCTAGGACCTTATTCTCGTAGGCAGAAACACGAATCCGAAGTTTATTCGAATCAGCTTCTACCACCTTCTTGACCTTTTTTTTGGGGGTGGCTGTTGCCATTTTAAGTCTGTGAGAAAAACGAAAAGATTAATTTAGGCGGTGATTTTTGTTACCACACCAGCGCCAACCGTGCGACCACCTTCACGAATAGCAAAACGGGTCTGGTCTTCAAGGGCCACTGGCGAAACCAATTTGACTTTAAAGGTAACCGTATCGCCAGGCATAACCATTTTTACATCTTCCGCTAAAGTTACTTCACCGGTCACATCAGTTGTTCGAACATAAAACTGGGGCTTGTAACCCGAGAAGAATGGCGTGTGTCGTCCACCTTCTTCTTTGGTAAGGATATAAACTTCAGCCTCAAAATCAGAATGGGGAGTTACTGAACCTGGTTTAGCCAACACCTGACCGCGAGTAATGTCTTCTTTTTTCAAACCGCGGAGAAGAATACCAGCATTGTCGCCAGCCCGACCTTCATCCAACTGTTTGTTAAACATTTCAATACCAGTAACGGTGGTCTTTTTAGTATCAGCCAAACCAACGATTTCAATTTCCTCGCCAACTTTTACAATACCGCGTTCGATCCGACCAGTGACCACTGTGCCACGACCTTCAATCGAGAAGATGTCTTCGACGGGCATAAGGAATGGCTTGTCGGTTTCGCGGACAGGTTCAAGAATATATTCGTCCACTGTGTCCATAAGTTCAAGCACCTTCTTAGCATATTCATCATCAACCGAAGTCGCCGCCAAAGCTTTTAGACCAGAACCACGGATAACTGGAGCATCTTTATCAAATCCTTGTTTAGCTAACAGCTCGCGAATTTCTTCTTCCACCATGTCAATCATGTCTGGATCATCTACCATGTCGCATTTGTTTAGGAAGACGATAATTTTAGGTACACCAACCTGACGAGCAAGCAAAATATGTTCCCGAGTCTGAGGCATGGCGCCATCAGTCGCGGCCACCACCAAAATTGCACCGTCCATCTGGGCAGCACCGGTGATCATGTTCTTGATGTAATCAGCGTGACCCGGGGCATCAATGTGAGCATAGTGACGCTTAGGAGTCCAGTATTCAGAGTGGTGAAGAGCGATGGTTATTCCGCGGGCTTTTTCTTCAGGAGCGTTGTCAATACCATCTACACCCTCGACTCGTGCCCCATAACCCTTGTCCTTGTTCATATCCAAGACATGGAGAATAGAAGCGGTCAGAGTGGTTTTGCCGTGGTCAACGTGACCAATAGTACCAATGTTGAGATGAGGCTTGGAACGATCAAATACATCTGCCATAACTTTTATGATTAAATTAACTTTTTTTATAAATATACACACTTTCCGTGCTCGGCCCGAATTTTGAACATCAAAAACCGAACCGAGCACACAAAAACACTAACAAAAAGCACGCACGTAGCGTGAATATATGATAGCAGAGAAATGTTTAATGTCAAACACCGAGCACCAAAGGCTTAAATAGTGCTCAGCTAAATTAAGAAAGCGCCGGCACCCAAGGGGCTGCCAGCGCAAATAGACATTCAAATACTACGGCGACTACGGCAGGAGCAGGGCAGAAAATTCATGTAATCTCAAGTCCCCAATGACATGATCCAGATTTAGTCGAAAAGTTCCCCAGCCTTGAACATGGTCCAACTCAACGCAACTTAGAGCCTGCCAAACTTGGGTTCTGACTTGCCGGACAATTTCCGGATCTGATCCCTTTTCTGCAAATGACAGGAAAAGCGGATCACCCTTCTCGTTCCTTGGCCAAACGAGCTTGGGTAAATCTTCATACTTTACAAGTTCACGCATGTATGCAACCGCCGACAAACGAAGTTCCCTTCCCTCTAATATAGCAACCGCCGTGGCTATACTATCGATCTCAGCAAAACGGAGGACTCGCACTAAGGCCTGCAAAATAGCCATTCTACAGACCAAGATCTTACGCTGAAGCGCTAGGTCGCACGGATATTCTCTGCCCACATTGCGAGAGAAAATAGGGTCACCCTCACCATCCACCTGAACAGGATATTCCCCAAAAACCACATCTGTTGTCATAAAACATTCCTCTTTCTGGGTTTTGATTGTGATTAGAACATAACTGGTTTAATTCTAATACAAGAATTCCCCCTACGCCAGCGAAGCTGGCGGGGGGAGTTAAGTTTTAAGGTTGCTTAGGTCGAGCTAACAGTAGTATTACCAACTGTCGTTGTCTCAGTGGTCGTCGCCTCAAGCGCTGGTTCTTCTGGTGGCAACAGTGGTTTTATCGCCGGACAGGTGGCAAACTCACAAGCCGGCGGTACCCGACCAACCGCCGAGCCGTCGGGGCAAACTTTAGCATCCATGGTACAGAAAACTGGTTCATCATCTGCCGTAGGCAAAGAAGATTGTTCTGTTTGTAACAAATAAATTACCCCACCAATCAAAACAACGATAATTAGAAAAAATAGTACACTTAGCCTGTTCATCCCGTTAGAGGTAGGACACGGACAGTTGGTCCACGTCGCTACTAGATTTTAGTTTGATAATGATATTGTTTAACATAAGGAATTGGTATTAGTGTCCGTGACCTCTAACGGGATTCATCCCCCTATTTTAGCACAACGCAAATCCCCCGCCAGCGCTTCGCGCTGGCGGGGGATTTGTTCATACTAAAATATTATCTACCAACTACTTGCCTCTTCCTTCGATAATTGCCGTGGCGACATTTTGCGGAATAATCGCATATTCGGAAAATTCCATGGTGTAGGTTCCCCGACCTTCGGTCATTGAACGAAGAGTGGTAACATAACCAAACATTTCTGATAGTGGCACTTTGGCTTTAATCACTTTTAAGTTACCTCGATCCTCCATTTCTTCGATTTGACCCCGCTTAGAGGAAATATGACCGGTAATGTCACCCATAAACTTATCAGGCACTATCACCTCCACCTTCATTATTGGCTCTAGGAGCACTGGTTTGGCTTTTCTAGCACCATCTTGAAAGGCCATCGAGCCGGCTAATTTAAAGGCCATTTCCGACGAATCCACATCGTGATATGAACCATCGTACAACTCAACCGACACATCCACTACCTCAAACCCGGCTTGAATACCTCGACTCATTCCTTCACGAATACCTTTTTCTACTGGTGATATAAATTCCTGGGGAATCACCCCACCCTTGATGGAGTTAATAAATTCAAAATTAGCTTCACGGGTGACATTTTTCGGTGCGTCCTCTGGTTTAAGAGTTTTATCAAGAGGTTTCAGACGCAAGCGCACGTGGCCATATTGCCCCTTACCGCCAGATTGTTTGACATATTTGCACTCGGCTTCCGCCTCCATGGTAATGGTTTCTTTGTAAGCCACTTGGGGCGCCCCCACATTGGCCTCGACATTAAATTCGCGCTTCATTCGATCCACAATAATATCAAGATGCAACTCGCCCATACCAGCGATAATAGTTTCCATCGTTTCGGGATCAGATTTAACCTTAAAGGTCGGGTCCTCATCCGATAGTTTTTTGAGTGCCATCCCCATTTTCTCCTGGTCAGCTTTGGTTTTTGGCTCAATTCGTAGGGAAACCACTGGTTCCGGGAAAACGATCTGATCGAGAATAATCGGCTTGGTCTCATCGCATAGTGTGTCCGAAGTTCTAGTACTCTTGAGGCCAACGATCGCCGCAATTTCCCCAGCATAAACTTCTTTCACCTCTTCGCGGTGGTTGGCGTGCATCCGCACAATCCGACCAATCCGTTCTTTGTCATCGGTCGTCGAATTATAAACATAGGAACCAGCGGTCAGCACCCCCGAATAAATACGAATGTAGGAAAGTTGCCCCACAAATGGATCACTTTGCAATTTGAAAACTAGGCCAGCCAAAGGTTCGGTGTCACTAGAAACCCGAGTGGCTTCTTCACCGGTCAGGGGATCAATTCCATGCACCGGTGGAATATCCAAAGGACTTGGTAAATAATCTACCACCCCATCAAGCACTAGTTGCACCCCTTTATTTTTTAGAGCGGAACCACAAAATACCGGTACAAGTTTGTTGGCAATAGTTGCCTGGCGTAAAACTCTTTTTATTTCTTCAATAGTTGGCTCCTTGCCTTCTAAATAAGAGCTCATCATCTCATCATCATGCTCGACGACGCGCTCAATCAATTCTGTCCGATATTTTTTAGCATCAGCTAACAATTTTTCAGGAATTTCAATTTCTTTAATTTCATTACCCATATTTCCTTCAAACAGGTAGGCCTTCAACCTAAGTAAATCAATCACTCCTTCGTGGGCATCATCTTCACCCATAGGAATCTGCAAACGCACCGCATTTTTGGTCAAACGATCTAAAATAGTTTTAAAAGAATGGTCAAAACTAGCCCCCATTCGATCTAGTTTGTTCACAAAACAAATACGAGGCACTTTATATTTATCAGCTTGGCGCCACACCGTTTCCGATTGAGGTTCGACACCAGCCACGCCATCAAAAACAACCACCCCCCCGTCAAGTACTTTGAGCGAACGCTCAACTTCAGCGGTAAAATCTACGTGGCCAGGAGTATCAATAATATTCAACCGATGTCTCCGTTCCGGATTTTTAGCATCATAAGTTGGAGTCCAAAAAGCCGTCGTGGCGGCCGAGGTAATAGTAATACCACGCTCGCGCTCTTGTTCCATCCAGTCCATAGTCGCCGCCCCTTCATGCACTTCACCAATTTTATGAGAAACACCAGTGTAATACAAAACCCGTTCGGTTGAAGTGGTTTTACCAGCGTCAATGTGAGCAATAATTCCAATATTGCGTACTTTTTCTAGTGGGTAGTCTCTGGCCATAATTATAAATATATGAATTATATTTTAAGCACAAA
>CAYHFD010000022.1:0-12955 GCA_964355855.1 uncultured Candidatus Saccharibacteria bacterium
AAGGCGTGGTATGATAGCAATATACCTCGTCAGCTTGCTGCGAGGTAGTTAATTACTTCTCAGCTATCTTGTGGCCGCCATGTTCGGCGCCAAAAATGGAGATGTCTTTGGTTTTTATATAAAAAGGGATTTCTTCAATAGCTGGAGTTTTTTCAAGTGACAACAAAAATTCTTCTGATATTGTAAATTTATAGTGCCCGTCGTTGTAGGTTGTTATTCCATCGTCTTTTTTAATATTAGGCCCCACCATATCTTTTATTGATAATGATGGTTCTAATAAAACGAGGGGGCAATTTATAGGAATTTGAGCCAACACATATGCCCCCAAGCTATGACCTATGGCTATGGATGGATTTATGGATTGCAAAACATTATTCAACCTCTTTACCTCGTCTTCAAAGGAATATGAAGCGAATTCGTCGACAGAGCCATATAGTTCAAAGGCCTGGATATTTATTTTTATTGATTTTTGTATTTCTTCTTTTAGAAACTTCCACAAAGGATTTCCTTGATTCTCAAATAGGCCAAGGATGTATATAGCATCATTCATATCTATATTCTATTCCAGTTGTTATTTAAAAAATAGGGGAGTATTTTTATAAAAGACACTATTTCTATAGGACATAGGGGAAAATGGGGCTGTTTTTGAGGGGTTCTAGGGGGTGGAAGAGGGACTAATTTTTGCTAAATCGGTGTTAATAAAATTTTATTTAAAAATAAAATCTCGGATATAAAAGAGGCGGTAATCCTTTTCTTGACAAGTCGGCTTTAAAGTAGTAGTAATTTGGGGGTAAATAGATCTTTCCCATTCCATTTCTGTTTTAGAAATCTGAGTGGGTAAAACTCAGGTGGAAGTTTGGCTTTCACTTTGTGCTAAATCTTTTAATTATAAACTCTCTTTTGTCCTAAACGAGGCTCTAACTCGTCGTTTTTTGCGTATATGTTAAAAAGCATCCTCAAGGCAAACAAATCAAAAATTTTTACTCTACTTCTGGTAGCGGTGGTAGTTTTTGGTGCTTTTGGTTTGCCGGTTGCCGCTTATGCCGAAGCTGATCGAGCTGTGACTTCGGCTGATTCAGCATCATCGGCAGACAGTGGTAGCGATATCGAAGATGTTAATACTGGTACTGGTGAGGGAGAAGCTATATCGGACACAGACGAGGCTGTATCGGACACTGGTGCGGGAGAAGAAAATACCACTGACGATGAACAAAATACCGGTGGGGAAGAGCCTGTGGATAACTCTGGTGAGGATACTGATTTGCCGGTTGTTGATGGAACAGAAATCCCTAATGGTGAAGGGGGAGACGAGCCAAACATTCACCCTGAGGCGGATTTGGACAATGAGGGTACAGGAACTACCACTGACCCAGTTGTTCCTGGTGACGGGGGTGGAGACGAGCCAGAAGGAGAATTGCCAGGAGAGCTACCAGTGGTTTTGCCACTCGAAAAAGCCGATGACGGGGTAGAAGAATTTTCACTCGAGTATGATTTTACTACGCTGGGCGAAGTAGAGCCAGGGGAAGAATATTCAACAGAATACGGTTTTACCACTCTATCGGACACACTTCCTGTTGATCCAGAGGAATATTCTTTGGAATACAATTTTAATACAACTAATGATGGTGGACCAAACCCTATCCCCGAGGAATATTCCCTAGAATATAGCTTTACCACTGATGATGGTGGGACACCACAACCGACAGAAGAATATTCTAATGAATATCAATTTACGACCCTATCGGACACTAACCTGCCTATTGACGAGGAGTATTCAGCTGAATATAACTTCACCACTCTATCGGACATCAACCCGCCGGTGGATGAAGAGTACTCCAACGAATATTCCTTTAGGACATTGTCCGTTATAGAACCTCCGATCGACGAGGAGTATTCAAATGAGTATCAATTTACTACTGATGATGATATTGACCCACCAATAGATGGTGAGGAATATTCTAATGAATATCAATTTACAACAACTGGTGGAGGGGGAACAGAAACAGAGGAAGAATACTCTGGTGAATATTCCTTCGCTACCCCTCGTCCTATTGAACCACCAATCGACGAAGAATATTCCAATGAATACAACTTTACTACCGACAATGATGGCTGTACCGAAAACTGTGGTGGTGGCGGTGGTGGCGGTGGTGGACATCATCACAAAAAACCAAAAGACAAAGTCTTGCCAACCCCATGTCAGATATTGCTATACAAATATATTCGTTTGGGGGCCGACAATGACCCATTTGAAGTTTATAAACTACAATGGTTCCTAAGTACTTTTGAAAATCTAGAAGTGCCTCTTTCGGGTGTGTATGATTTGCAGACCTATGAAGCGGTAAAAATATTTCAAGCACGTCACGCTTCGGATGTATTGCACACTTGGGGTATTACCGAGCCGACTGGTTATGTTTATATCACGACTCAACTAATGGTAAATTATATCTACTGTGATATTGATGAGCCGATTCGTCTTGAATTGGAAAATCCAACCCAGCCAACTTTTGGCGGTCAAAAACTTTATGGTTCCAAATTGCCTGGCAAGGGTGATGGGTTAGAATATTTGGTTTACCCACCAAGCACCGAGCGGGGTGAAGGTTTCCGTGGCTTATCTATTGATTTACCAGACGAAGTAGACAAAAAAGGTGGCAACTTTATTCAGCTGGCTGCCGCTGGTTTTCTAGATTGGGTGCGGGGTACCGAGGAGGCTGGTTGGTGGTGGTTGGTGCTTTTACCCCTCGTAATTATTCTTGGATTTGTTTATAAAATTTTAAACGAGCGCACCGAAGAAAAAAATCTAGCGATTGTTTCTAGACAAATGGTAGATGAAGCTGAAGTAGAAGTGTCAGCGATGCCGGTCGTGGGCGAGGAAGCCGAGACTCCAGACGCGGAAGATGTGCCCGATGAGGTGGTAGCTGAATACAATCAGGCCAGTGGTGACAGCGATGCGGGGCAGGGGACGATTTTATTGCCGACGGAAGAAGAGAGTATGAGTGAGAGGGAGAGTTAGGAAGCGCTCGCCCTCACCTGTTTAAGCTGGGCCCCGCTCCGCTGGTTGGAAATCATATTCACTTCACGACAGAAATTTCATAACTCGCTTTGCTCAGACAGATGAAATTTCTTGTTCCGCTTGTTGATTTCCAAACCAGCTCCCGCGAAAGCTTAAACAGGTGAGGGCTCGCTGGGTTGGAGATAAAGAGAGGGATAAAGAGTTAAACACAATTAAATTCACAAAGGCTAAAAAGCCAGCAAAAGATGCCCTTAATAGGGCATCTTTTGCTGGGGGAGATTTAGATTGGACCATTAGAAATCTACCTTGACAAGAGGGGCTAAAATGTGCTAGTGATGCAATTAGGAAGGGTTAAGTTTTAACCCAATGACCCCTGTCAAAAAACCTCCAAACCGACTTGTCTGTCGGGAGGGAGATTCATAGCGAAGTAAAGAAGCAAAATTCCACCACGAGGTGGAAGAAAAAGGGAGAAGTGTCATGAAGAATCAGTTGCGTTCGTTGTTTTCGGTGGTCGCCATGGTGGCGACCACACTTTTCCTCACCGGCTGCGAGCCGGTGGTGGATCTGAATGTCGTTCAGTTTCAGCGTGACGGCTACACAATCGTCACAACCGAAATCGAGTCCGTCGGCTTTGCCGGCGGGCGGTCCCTCGTTCAGAAAAGCGCGGACATTACGCGCTACGAAAACGGTGACGCTGGCGCTGGCGACTGGGGTCCCGTCGAATCATATATCGACGTGGGCCTTAGTCCGGTCGGTCCGGTTCGTCTCCAGGAGATCAGCCTTCCGGGTAAAAGTTTGAACGGTAATGTTTGGTTGTCAAACTCTGGCGTGCTGATGCAATCTTTTGGACCGGGTATTTGGTCCAACCTTGCGGTGCCGGCACCGGCCGGTAGCTTTTCCATCTTGTCGGCCGCGACTGTCTTCGGAGAGAATCCGGGCGCGGTACTGACCGGGAACTTCGTGGATGTTATCATGGCCGCCGATTCTGTGGTCCGGATTCACTCCGAGACCAAGCTTTCGGTGGCGTTTGTGGTAACAGAGTCGTCGCAGAACAAGGTTGAGGTCTTGGGTTATGCTTCTCTTGGTTCGGTTTCGGCCAGAAATGGCGGAATTGAATTTCAGGAGGAGTCAGCACCCTTTGACGTTATCGTCCGTCCCGGAAGTCCTGATTTCGCCCTCGTTCCTGATGTCACCGGCGATCCCCAAGCGGACGCCGAAAATGAAATCGAAGGCGTTGGTCTTGGTGTTGGTAATGTGACCACGGAGTGCAGCAACACTGTTGCTGTCGGCCGAGTGATCAGAACCAACCCTGTTGCTGGTACCAGGCTGGACCTGGGCAGCGAAGTGGACCTCGTTGTTTCCAGTGGGGATTGCCCTCCCGATACGGGCACGGTGCCGAACGTTGTCGGCTTGACCCAAAACGCAGCCGAGGCTGAGATTACCGCCGACTTCATTGTTGGCACCGTCACTTCCCAGTGCAGCGACACCGTTGCATTTGGACGAGTGATATCTCAGTCTCCCATCGGTGGTACTGTCCGGCCACTTGGTTCGGCGATCAACATCGTCGTTTCCAGTGGGCCTTGTACCGCCCTCGTTCCTGATGTCACCGGCGATCCCCAAGCGGACGCCGAAAATGAAATCGAAGGCGTTGGTCTTGGTGTTGGTAATGTGACCACGGAGTGCAGCAACACTGTTGCTGTCGGCCGAGTGATCAGAACCAACCCTGTTGCTGGTACCAGGCTGGACCTGGGCAGCGAAGTGGACCTCGTTGTTTCCAGTGGGGATTGCGCAAACAACCCCCCCACCATTACTTCGGTAGATGGCGGGGCGGGCGAGTTCACTCTGAATTCGGTTAGTGGTATCTTCGCTGCAACTTTTGTGGTCGAGGCCACAGATCCGGACGGAGTGGACCCGGGTGCCGGCAGTGACCTGCTTGGCCTCGAATTTGTTGGAGACAACTTTGGCTGGACCGCCAACGGCCATATTGTCTCTGCGACCACAATGCAATTTACCGTATCGAAGACACTCACAAAGGAGGATCTGCTTCGGAACGAGGGTGTAACCACCCTCCACTTCCAAGTCCGCGACGATGCGGGCGACGCTTCGGCCACGGCGCAGTTTGTTACTACAACCCGGGTCGACCCGTTCGAGTTCGAGTTTGAGTTGGTCAACCCTGTTGTTGGGGTTGAAACCAACGATCCAATTCACGTCGAAGGGGAAGTTGGCCAACAGCGCCAGGTTCGCATTTTCCGGATGACAGGTGGGTTGGAGCCCTATATCTTCGAGTTTCAGAGTTACAATGGCGAATATGTCAAAGTGACTATCACGACTGAGGATGTGTGGGTTGATCCTGCAACTCGGGTTGGTAACATGCCTGTAGATGAAGATCAGTCAAACGATGCTCCTGGAGCATATGTGACTTTTGACCTCATCTGTGGCGGTCAACCCAACCTGACTGGCTACACTTGGGTCAATGATTCGTCGGATGTGTTCGACGAATTCTTCGAATCCCATACGGTAACCGTCTCCGACGGTTGCTAAGCCAAAGAGATAGCTCTTTTCAGTTGTTCCCTACGGGGGTGGCGTTTATCCAAACGCCACCCCCTTTCTTATGCCAAAAATAGCTTATTTAAGGCGTTTTTTAGGTCAATTTTAATAATGAGTATATCTCTTGCTTTTTTTCAATAGGTGTGGTAGGAATGTACCAACAAGCAAAAACGCCTTATTTAGGCCGAAGGGGCGCGATTGCGAGTATAAGTTGATTAGAATTATAAAATATAAATAAATAGGCAAATTATGACTATTCGTACTTTTGTAAGAGGAACTGTTGTTGCAATGCTTGCCGTTGCGGTCATTGCGCCGTCGCTTGTACTTGCGCAATCAGCTCTAGTGGCTCGTATTGATCAGCCAGCCGATAACTCTGAAGTTATTGTTGGCCAAAGCGTAACTTTCCGTGGTTCAGCTGAAAATGCTACCACTCCTGGTTATCAGTGGACTTTTAGTGATGGTACTGTAGATGCTGGATCCGTTGTTTCAAAAACTTTTGGCACAACCGGCACCTCAACTATTACTTTCCGGGTGACTGATCGTGGTGTAGTTGCAGAAGATACTATTACTCTACGAGTGGTAGATGATACTGCAGAATGCACCCCGCTGATTGTGGAAACTGTTGGTGTAAATGTTCCTCGGGCCGTGCCAGAAAGCATTACCCAAAACAGCGCTACTATTGTTTGGACAACTTGCGAGGCTTCGACTAGCCGCGTAGTTTACGACACAGTGCGTCATCAAACAGAGGCAGAAGGTTTTAACCCAGCATTAACCAACCTTGGTTATGCTTTATCTTCCGCACCCAACAACGCTAAAGTTACCGAACACTCGGTAAACTTGACTGGTCTTACGCCAAACACAACTTACTACTTTCGCGTTCTTTCGGCTCGCTAATTAGTGATTGAAAGTTTAAGTAACCCAAACCCCCGCGGCCTTCGGCCGCGGGGGTTTTTGGTTGACCCAAATTCGGATGCTATACTATTAGTCCCATGCAGGCCAAATTACTAAAAAAAATATTTCCCGAACTTCAAACTAAAGTAAAAATTGCCCCTTTTACCACTTTTAACATTGGCGGTACAGCCCCTTTTTTTATAGAAATTAAAGACAAGCACAAATTGGTCGAGACAATAAAAAAAATACGAGCCAATAATTTGCCCTATTTCATTTTGGCTGGCGGAAGTAATGTGGTTTTTCCTGACAAATTACCTGAAAAAATTATCATTTGTTACCGCACTAAACCTCGTGCGGGAGTTACTCATTTTGTCGAGGGCAAGTTGGTTTATGCCGAGGCGGGCTTACCCCTTGCGACTTTAGTTGGGGCCACAATTAAAGATGGGTTGGTTGGTCTTGAGGCCCTGTCGGGTATTCCGGGCACAATTGGCGGAGCAATTTTTGGTAATGCTGGCGCTTACGGCCAGACTATTAGTGACAACTTGGTTGAGATAGAAATTTTTGATGGCCAAAATATAAAATGGGTGCCAGTGTCGGTTGGTAAATTTAGTTATCGCGATAGTATCTTTAAAAAAAATGACTGGCTCATTTTGGGTGGTCGATGGCGCTTGGCCAAAGGTGAAGCAAAAGTTCTTAGCAAAAAATCACGAGAGATTATAAAAATGCGAAATAAAAAATATCCACCCGATATCAAATGTCCCGGCAGTTATTTCAAAAATCTTTTAGCTAGTGCTTTGCCTAAAAAGGTCCTCAAGCAAATTCCGGTAGAAAAAATAATCGGGGGCAAGGTGCCAACTGGTTATCTGTTAGAAGTGGCGGGGGTCAAGGGCCTTAAGCGCGGGAAAATTATGGTGCCTGACTACCACGCTAACCTTATTTTAAACACTGGTGGTGGTAAAGCGGTCGATGTCTTGGCACTGGCTAATATAATGAAGCAGAAGGTTAAAGACCGTTTTAATATCCAAATTGAAGAAGAGGTTAGGGTGATATAAGCCAAATGACAAGCGGGGTTTTTTCGTCTATACTTGGCCTAATATATGACAGAATCTAAATATACTTTAACTGTTGGTCTCGAAATACACCCCAGTGAGATAAAAAATCAATCTCACGGGGCAAGTGTTGAGCTATGAAAAATTACACCCTAACCATTGGCTTGGAAATACACACAGAGTTAAAGACCAAAACCAAGATGTTTTGTGCTTGCCACAATGACCCCGACGAGAAAGAGCCAAATGTTAATATCTGTCCGGTGTGCACTGCCCAGCCGGGGACACTGCCTGTCATAAACAAAGAAGCGGTGAAAAGTGTCTTGAAAGTGGGGGTGGCGCTAGGTAGTAATTTGGCCGATTTTACCGAGTTTGACCGCAAAAACTATTTTTACCCCGACATTCCCAAGGCCTATCAAATTAGCCAATACAAATATCCGCTGGTGTCGGGGGGTTCGTTGCGAGGGGTCGAGATTACCCGAGTGCACCTAGAGGAAGACACCGCCAGTTCGCAACATGAGGATGCTGGCCACAGCTTGGTCAACTTTAACCGCGCTGGTGTGCCCCTGATGGAGCTGGTCACCGAGCCGGTCATCCACAGTGCCAAAGAGGCCGGCGATTTTGCGCGCGAACTGCAACTACTTTTGTCGCCACTTTATTTAAATGTATCCGAAGCTAATATGGAAAAGGGGGAAATGCGGGTTGAAGCTAACATATCTATTTCTGCTGATCCAAATACATTAGGTACCAAAGTGGAAGTAAAAAATCTCAACTCGTTTCGGACGATGGAAAAAGCGATAGACTATGAATATAAACGACAGGTAAATCTTTTGGAAGAAGGTAAGGTGGTAGAGCAAGAGACACTTGGTTGGGATGAAAATAAACAAGCTACATTTTCCCAACGCAAAAAAGAATCTTCACACGATTATCGCTATTTTCCCGACCCGGATTTACCCAAGCTTTATATTAGTGAAATTCCTGAATTTCAAAATCTTAAAGCCACCTTACCCGAATTGCCAGCGGAAAGACGAGCTCGTTATGAATATGATTACGGTATAAAAAGTGAAGATGTCGAAGTATTTTTGACTAATATAAAATATGCGGAAGTTTTTGAAGGGACGGTGGCAAAAGTGGGTAAAGATAAAGCTCAACTAGTGGCCAACTATCTTACTTCGGACTTGGCTGGTCTGCAAAAAAATGGCGCCACACTAGTGCCGACAGTTGAAGCGATGATTGAGCTGGTTGAACTTATTTCGGCTGGGGAAATTTCTTCGCGTGGGGCGAAAGATATTTTAGTGGTGCTAGCCACAGACGGGGGTAGTCCGCGGGCCATTGCCGAGGCCAAAGGCCTTTTCCAAAAAAGCGACGAAGGTGAAATCTTAAAAATTGTCGAGCAGGTGATTGCTGAAAATGAAACTGTAGTAGCTGACTACAAAGCCGGCAATGAGAAGTCTCTGCAATTTCTCGTCGGCCAAGGGATGAAGCTCTCCAAAGGCTCGGCTAATCCGGGAGTTTTGCTTAAGATGTTAAAAGAAAAATTAAGATAAATAAATTATGTTTGAATAATTATTTCTTTTAACTTATAATAACTCATATGCAAATTTTATTACTTTTAATGCCAGCTTATTTTCTTATTCTACTTGCAATTGTGAGTCCCTTTTGGCTTAGAAAGGTACGTCAATCAAATAAAACTGATGGGTCGAAAATTCTTAATATCATATCACTAAACTTAATTTTCCTAGCTCTTGTTCCTAGTCTAACTTTTTTTATAGACTTTGGGGACAGCTCCAGTGCTTGGATGACTGGACAAGGATTTATTATCCTTTTAGCGATTCCAACTTTTTTGCTAAGTTTAATGTTTAATTTATTATTTATTAACAAAAAAGATATCAGTACTTTAAATAATGACCAAACTAAAAAAGGACATAATTGGAAGTTTTGGTTTATTATTTTCCTTTTAATACTACTGCTTGGGTTTTTATCTATGTTTTTTGGTATTCTTTAGACTTATAAATAATATTTAGTTGAAAAATTAAAATAAATAAGGTAGGGTTCTAATGGACTTTCGGCGGTCGATAATCCGAGACCCATATATCGGCTGTCGTTACTGGTCGGGCGGGGGCGTGCAAAAGGCACGTTGATGTGAATGATTGGTTTGCTTGGTCAGGCCCCCGCCTGACCTTTTTGTTTTTCTCCACAAGATTTAAATTAAATTGCTTTTTCTTTTGCTATACTTGAGGGATGAATCCCGTTAGAAGCCACGAACACTAAATAATAAGTTTTTTATCATGACGGATATATTAATTATTAAATTAAACTATAGTGGAGACAGGGACATAAAGTCCGTGTCCTGCTTCTAACGGGATGAAAAAAACTAAAATCGCTATTAATGGTTTGGGGCGGATTGGTCGAGCGTTTTTAAAGCTCGCAGTTAAACGACCCGAGTTGGAAATTGTGGCGGTCAATGATTTGGGCGAACTGGAAAATCTTGCTTATCTTCTAAAATATGACAGTGCTTATGGCCGGTCACGTCTCGATATTGATATTGCCGATGGCAATTTAAATATTGGCCCGCACGCCATAAAATTTTTACAAGAGCGCGATCCAGCTCTTTTGCCGTGGCGCGAGCTTGATGTGGATGTGGTGGTGGAAGCGACGGGTGTGTTCGAAAGCTATACTAAATCGAAAGCGCATATTGATGCCGGCGCGCGCAAGGTGGTGATATCGGCTCCTGTGAAAGACGAGCCACCAGTGGGGATACCGGGCGGGACAATTTTGATGGGGGTTAATGATGAAAAACTCGCTAACTGCCAGATTACGTCAAATGCTTCCTGTACGACCAATGCTTCGAGCCCTTTAATTGCCATTTTGCACGAGAAAATTGGGATTGAGAAAGCCCTTTTAAATACTGTTCACGGATATACTGCCAGCCAGTCGTTGGTGGACGCGCCGATGAAGGGTGACTTCCGCCGTGGCCGGGCCGCGGCAGCCAATATTGTACCGTCTTCGACTGGCGCGGCGGTGGCGGTGACCCAAGTGGTGACTGACCTTAAAGACAAGTTTGACGGCATTGCCATGCGGGTGCCGGTGATTACGGGCTCACTCGTCGACATTACTTTTATTGCTAAAAGAAAAACTAGTGCGGAAGAGATAAATCAAATTCTAAAAGCCAGCGCGGCGGAGCCGCGCTGGCAAGAGATTTTTGAAGTCACCGAGGAACCCTTGGTCTCGTCCGACATTGTCGGCAACACTCACGCCTCGATTGCCGACCTGTCTTTTACGCGCGTGGTAGGTGGTAACCTTTGCAAAGTCCTCGCTTGGTATGACAATGAAATGGGGTATGCCCAGACTTTAGTCGAGCATGTCATTAAAACCGGAAAGTAAAATTATGATAAGAAAAACAAAAAATATAAAAATAATCTTGGTGGCAGTAATTTTATTGGCATTTTTAGTATATTTTGACTATGCCAAAAATATCGGTTTTATTGATATCTTTTTGACCTCTCAATTAAAAAATGAAAGAGAAAACGAACGTCTAATCAGACTATTTCCTACGACAATTGATAATTATAGTCTCCAGACTAGTGCACACTATCAAGCCGACGATGATAAGAGCTATGATTTGGAAATAGAAAGTGGTTGTTTTAATGTTGAAGGAGAGGTGTGTAGAAAAAATATAGTAGCAGAATATAGAGAAAATACTGGTAATAAGATAGTTTTTGTACAAGCTATGACATATAAGAAAGGTAAAAAAATAGATAAGGCGATGTTTTTACCAGAACTAAAATTTGAGAAACTTGGTCAATTTGATGTTCGCCGATTAGAAGCTGGCGAGATTAGGTGGTACCCGTCACACAAATTTGATTTAATGCTTACCCAAGAGGCTATTATCAAAAAAACCGTGAATGGAGAGATTTATGATTATATGTCTGACGGTGGAGATAATAATGTGACGCAATATTTTATTAACGCTTATCCGCCGTTTGATACTATTTTTATCGAAGAATAATAAAGAATGATTGATTTAACTAAAGAGCTAGATTTAGAGATAAGCGAAGCCGAATCGACGAGTTTTTTGTCCAGTAAAAAAACCGTTTTACTCGCCACTGATCACGCGGGTTTTGAGTTGAAAGAAAAAATCAAGAGTTTTTTACGCGAACAAAATTATACAGTGGAAGATTTGGGCGCCTTTACCTACGACGAAGCCGACGACTATCCGGTGTATGTGCATATGGCTGGTAAAAGGGTGAGTGCTGAACCAGAAAAATACGTGGCGATAATTTTTGGTGGGTCGGGGCAAGGCGAGGCCATAGTCGCCAATCGCTACAAAAATGTGCGAGCGGTGGTGTGTTATGAAGTAAAAGAAGATATTATCAAAATTGCCCGCGAGCACAACGATGCCAATGTCTTGTCGCTTGGTTCACGGTTCGGGCTCGACGAGAGCGAGGCCAAAGAAGCCGTGCTTAAATTTTTGACCACCCCTTTTTCGGGGGATGAGCGACATATTAGGCGGATTGCCCAAATCGACAAGGAGGCTATTACTGACAACTCATTTTAAATATTATGGTGGAAATTACCCCGGCAATTTTAGAAAATAACTGGAGCGATATTGAAGATAAAATAAAATTGGTAGAAGGCGTCACCAAGTGGGTGCATATAGACGTGGCCGACGGCCAGTTTGTGCCGGTAGTTACCTGGGGCGCGCCCGATGACCTAGAGCTTTTGACGGGCACTGCCAAAATCGAAGTACATTTAATGGTCGAACATCCCGAAGAAGTGGTGGCGGTGTGGATGAATGTGGCCGACCGGCTGGTAGTTCATTTGGAAGCGACCGAAAAAATCGAAGACTTGGTAGATGCCTTTCAATTTACCAATACCAAACTTGGATTAGCAATACTTTTGGAAACACCGATAGCCGATATTGTGCCGTATGCCCACCGTGTGGATGTAATTCAGCTAATGGGGATTAAAAAAGTCGGTTTTCAGGGGGAAAAGTTTGACCCAATTACTTTAGCGCGGATCAAAGAATTACGGGCCAAAGCCCCCACCGCCAAAATCCAAATTGATGGTGGGGTAAATTTGGAAACCGGCCGCGACGCAGTCGCGGCCGGTGCCGACACTCTCGTCATCGGTTCGGCTTTGTGGGACAGTGGGGATGTGGAGGGGATTATAGAAAAATTTAAAGAGTTATAACTTCGCTCGGAAAGTAGTTTTCATTGCACACATAAAAGTCTGCTGACTTTTTGCTCTGCTCGGTCCAGTCGGCCTGTGCAAGGCACTGGAAACTACTTTTCTCGCTCAGTCCCTAGTGCTAATTTTATCTCAAAAACCCTTTAAAATAGGGCTTTTACGCTTTGATTTGACTTTTTATTGATATGTGCTATCATTACAAAAGAGTCCTAGAACTACAAAAACCCCTCAATCCGAACACTTTCTAATAATTTAATACTTGTAATGA
>CAYHFD010000023.1:0-11324 GCA_964355855.1 uncultured Candidatus Saccharibacteria bacterium
TCTGATTTGGCGGGGGTGAAATTTCTTTTGAAAAAGGAAAGGACATTTTTCTTTGATGTTCCTTCTTACAGAAGCTGTCCACTCATTGGGTCTTTTGTTTCGCTTCGCTCACAAAAGCCCTCAATGAGTCTTGCGGAAGCTCCAAGTATTCGCTTCCTCGCCCTCAAGGTCTTGGGCAGGTGGCGGAACAAGGCGGACGAAGTTTTGCAAAAACTATTTTTTGGGGTGAGAAAGGGTGGGACACTTTTGCAAGACCTTGAGCGTTTTGTAATCAAAAAGCGAAAAGTGTACCGCTTCTGTAAGAAGAGGATTTTGCAAAACTTCGGCTGATTTTTCCCGCCTGCAGAAAGGGGTCTGGGGCGGAATGCGGGCGGGTTTCGGGCTGGGGGGTTTTCATTTTCGCCGCAAAATTTTGTGCCAGTGAAACTGGCGCGTTGCACTAACTGTAATTTTATCTACTAAACCATTCTTTCCAGTTTTTCGGCCAACCAATGAGAAGAAGCAGTGCCAATGGCGCACCCCAGTTTGCCCAGCGTTCAACAAAGTCCCAGATAGGATCGGGCCCAACTGGCCAACGAATCATTGCTGTCCAAAGACCCCAAAGAGCCATCCATAAAAGCGCCAGCCGAACAGGTTTTATTAAAACCAAAACAGCAAGGGCGATATCCATAAGGCCAACCAGTATAAGCATTGTTCCTATGGTGTCTGGATTTGTAATACCAGTTGCTTCAAAATATTTAAACCAACCAGCTTTTTGTTGGAGAGCAAACATGCCGTGACCAAAGAACGTTCCGGCAACCGCAATCCGCAAAACCCACTCAACTTTTTTATTATTTTCCATAATGTTATTGGTAATTAGTAGTATTTACTCGACCGTAAGCTGTTAATCTATTAAATCTTTTTTTCTCTCCTCAAACTCTTTTTTGTCAATTTCGCCTTTTGCATATCGCTCTTTTAAAATTTCAAGCGGAGACTTATCTTTTCCGTGCACACCATCGCCATGATCGTGTCCGCACCCGTGACCACTTCCAATATTGCCTCGTACTAAGGCGACAATCGCCCAGATGACGAGACCCCAAAAGACAATCATAAATATCCAGCCGAATCCGCCCATAGCGCCATATCCAAAGTTTCCAAAGTTCATCATATAATTGTTTGATTAATTAATAATATCTATTTTTCAACCGTAAATGGAAACACCATACCGGCTTCAATGTGCTCAAGAATATGGCAGTGCGCAACCCACACACCAGGATTGGACATATCGACCAAAATATCCAGATATTCGCCTGCTGGCACATTAACCGTGTCTTTCCACACCAGATTGGTCTGGGGTACGCCGTTTTTATTTAGTACCAAGAATCGCTGGCCGTGGAAGTGGATCGGGTGTTGCATGGGGTGCGCGGAATTGCCGTCGTTGGTGATGCGGATTTTCACTTTGTCTCCGACCTTAAACTTCCAATCAATGTCCATATTTGCCTTACCGGAGTCCTGATCGATAATCTTCCACTTTACCATGTCCGTATTGGACATCGCGTTCATACCTGCATTGTCTGAGTCGTCCCATTCAATACCTCCCTCTGGTATACCACCCATCATCTGACCTCCACCCATGCCGGACGGCATCCCATGCGTACCATTGCCCCCGCCTGCATTTTGGCGGGCAGGCATCATGCCCGTGTTACCGCCCCCGCCTTCGCCAAGGCTTCGGCGGGCAGGCATCATATCAAGGGAGAGTTTTATACGCTTGTCAGTCTCTTTGGCGAAAAAGGGACGAAAAGGATCAATGATCTTTATGGCCTCGATGTTATCACGGAGCGTCTGAAATACATTCACGTTCGCAGAGACAAGTGACTCATCTGAAACGATAATTCTTCCAAGACGTATCGTTCCATCGGGGGTCTTGTTCTGAATGTCGTATTCGCCTGGCACGTCAAAACGTGTTTCGATGACCGCGCGTTCGGAAGGAGTGATGAGCACAGTATCTTTCCATTCTTCGCGTTCATATGCGCCGTTGTCTCCGCCAACGAGCTTCAACTTCGCTCCCTTGATGGCAAGATTAAACGGCCGGACGCTCGCGCTGTTCGTGAAGTAGAAACGAATCACCTCACCACTCTTCACCGAGAGAGTGTAGTCGGTCTCGCCATTTACGAGCATGACATTTCCAAATCGTCCCATGAGGGCGCGATCTGATCCGTTTTTGTAGAATGGCGCGATTTTGCCATTTTCAATTAAAATATCATCCAAGAAAACGGCGATTTCACGATCCACCGTGTTCCAATAGGTTGGACTTTCTGGCGTCACTACAAAGTTTCCATAGAGGCCGAGTTCAATGGCATAGTCATCGCGCATATGTGGGTGATACCAATACACACCGGCGTCAGGGAATATGAGGGTATAGGTGAATGACTCGCCGGGTTGAACCGCCTTTTGCGTTACATCGGGTACGCCGTCAAAGGCATTAGCCATACGCACCCCGTGGGAATGGATTGTGTTCGCAACATCCGTATCGTTTTTGAAATTAACAGTTACCGTGGCTCCTTGGGGGGCTTTTAAGGTCGGTCCCGGGATAGAGCCGTTGTAGGCGAGCATTCGTACCTGGTTCCCATTGATATTCTTCTGTACAAAACTCGCCGTGAGGTCATAGGTGTCTCCATCTTTGAGTTCTATTACCGGCGTTTTTAGAGCAGACGGTAATCCCTTAATACTGGTGGAAAATGTCTGACCAAAAACCAGGCCGTTATTAAATATAAAAATACCTCCGACAATAATGACAACCGCGAGACCAAGACCGATGTAAAGATATTTTTTATTCATAAGTGTTTGATTTATTATTCATGTTATTTTTCGGCAACGATTATATCTATACTGGGGAAATGATGATTAACGACCTTTATGTTTTTAAAATTTTCCTCCTGTAGGTATTTGGGAACCAACCCTTTAAAGTTACCGTCTATATATTCCAAATTCTCAAAGAAGAGAGTCTTGCGCAGTAATGTCCGACTTCTTTCGCCAAAATCTGCGATTACCACCCTGCCTCCAGTTTTTAGAACACGATAAATTTCTTTAATAGCGAGGTTTTTTATAGTATCAGGCATGTGATGAAAAGCGAGAGAACTGAAACAGACATCCACTGATTGATCATCTAAAGGCAAAGATTCGGCAAATGCCTTTTTAAGCTCAATTGATAGTCCAGCTTTTGCAAACCGACGCTCAGCAATTCCAAGGGCTTGTTCATCGGGATCAATTCCGATAAAACTCGCATTCGGATATTTTTGTTTAGCAATTTTCAAGAATACTCCTGTGCCACAACCAATATCCGCAACGATCATGCCATCTCGCAAGGATACAGAGTTTAGAACTTTCGACTTAAATCTCGGCCCAAGCCCGGTTATTAACAATAAGAAGTCATACCGTGGTGTAAGCACTGGCCAAGCAAACGGAGGAATGTATTTGTAGTCTGGTTTATACGGCATATTGTTTAATTTATTTCGCATTATTGATAATGGTTTGAATAATTTGATCGACTTCTTTTGGTCGCTCGCCTAAATCGGCTTGCGGAAAAAACTGCGAGAGAACAATTGGTCGCATACCAGAAATAACCGTCTGCCCGTCTTTCGTATACACGTTTATCTTGCACGGTAGGCAAAGACCAATCTTGATATCAATATTCAAAAACTCATTGGCAAACTTTGCGTTGCAAAACTCAACAATTTTAAATGGCTCTCGTTCAAAACCTTTCTCGGCCAACGTTGCTTGCACGTCATGAATATACAAAACCCGCATACCGGCCTTGGCGATTTCATCTTGCACACTTTGAACCGCCTCGTCAAAAATTTTCTTTGTAGTTAGGGTGTAGTCGAATTCCATAAATTTAATTATAACATTTTTTAATAATCTATTCATATCTAAGCTCAATTTTGTCTTTATCTCCCATAACATAATTTTCGTAGTCAGTATTTTCTTGCCCATTTACTGTCATTTTCATATTGGTGCCGAGCGATCGCATATCTTTGCCCCAGTTTTTGAAAAACTGTCCGAGTGTTACATCTTGCTTTCGCGCAAGCCCTTGAAATTCCATGTGAACGACTCCTTGACCACTGTCATTATGAGTATGAATCGGCTGGTGAACCGCGCCGATGCCAATATTTTCCGGAATTTCTAGTTTTTCCCCTTTGACATAGATGGCAAGCTCCGGATGCCAGTGAAAGCCATTGCGAGAAACAATTTCGGATTCCGGAGTTTTGGGTTGTGACACAACAAGCCAGATGAGACCTCCAACTACAGCAATAGCAACCAATATCCAGCTAATGGTTTTAACTTTCGATCTGAATTGTGCGTTCTGTCTTCGTATTTCGCGTTCATCTTTTTTTGGTATGTTTTGATCCATAATTTTTATTGATTAAGTTTATAATTCTAAATCTTGCAAACTAAGGGACTAACAATTTGTTTAGCAGTCATGTAGACCGCAACCGCAAGCAAGATTACTCCGATAATGCCAAACTCACTGCCTCCAAGCGGAAGGAATGCTAATACGCCCGACACACCAACAATAGAAAAGCTTGTGAGAAGGAATGAACCGCAGGCGGCGCATCCAATTCCCAAGACTCCGCTCGCAATGCCAAAAAACCCAGTAGCAACTCCGCCTTGCCCGCCTGCTTTGATTCGACGTTTGAGGAAGTATGTGAGCATTGCGATATATATCCCAAAGAGAATAGCAATCACAATTGTGTAGAGAGCAGAAAGAACAGTGAAGTTGGTAGTGATCGATCCGACAAGCTGAATGGGCAAATTAATCTTACTTTCTATCGGGACAGAGCTGTCAAATACCACACTTTTAATCAGTCCGAGATTCGGAAGCCAAACAGCAAACAGAAATACCGCTACTGTCACAGCGACTGCCAACAGAGTGAAGCGAGGATTTCTGAATACTTTTTGTAGTGCTTCAAGAATCATGGTTATTGAGATGCAAGATCAATGAGCTGTTTGACTGCGGAGAGTGGCTGTGCGCCAGAGAGCGGATACTTCTTGCCGTTTTTTCCGACTACGATACTCCACGGCGTGCCATTACCTCCAGTTGCAACTGCATTCTGAACATCATCTTCGATATGCTTATCGTATTTTGTACTTCCTAGACAGGTGTTGAATTTTGCTATGTCTAAGCCTACATACTGTGCGATCTTTGGAAGTTCGGCTGGGTCCAGACCATTGTTTGCCGGGGTGATTTCATAGAGGCGGTCAGCGTATGACCAGAATTTGTCGTTTCCTCCTTGCTCATTGGCACATTCAAGAGCGACGGCTTCTTTTCGTGCTTTAGAGTGTAGTTGGTCGAGTGGGAAGTGTCTGTATACCCATGCCACTTTTCCATCTTTGCCGTACTCATCCATGACTTGCTTCATTGTTTCGTGAAATCGCTTGCAAAATGGACACTCGGTATCCGAATATTCAACGATCTTAACCAGTGCGTCTGGATTGCCACGAATATGATCATCTTTGCTAATTGGCTTCATTTGCTCGAGATCTCCAGTTTGCTGTGCCACAGGTTGCTGTGGAGCAACTGCCGTATTGCTACTGCCGGTTTTTCCACCGCTGTAGATTACTGCGCCGGCAATAAGAACTCCAGCGATAACCACAGCGATCGGCATGGTTAATGCGTTAGTTTGTGCCGGAGCTGGAGTCTCGGGCATTTTTGTTTCGTTTTCAGTGTGATGTTCCATAGATTAATGATGATTATTTTTTAGTAAGTGAATAATGAAAATACCAGCATCAACAGATCTACTGCCTCACGACGGCTGTAGATCGATACTGGCTTGAAAGACTAGTAAATTTTTGGATTTAGAATACCTCTGGCAAACGCAAGCTTTAAATGATTGAAAAGTAAAAGATCGGGGTTCTGTCTTATATAAAGTTGTAACCGTAAAACATTAAGGTTTGGTAAAAGATGACGATGGCGCAGTGAGAGCCAACTACCGCCTAAAATTAAAGCAAGTCCTAGTGCCAACATCATTAAACTATCACGCACCTTATCCGGCACGGTCAAAGTAATGTTTTTCCAAGTGTCAAAATAATGTAAAATACTAGCCCCACAACACTCTTCTCCACTTTCCATATATATCGATTGAGTATTTTCCAGCATAGTCATATGCATCGCTGACTGGCTGGACATCCCAACACAGAAAAATCCCAAAACAAGAGCTCCTATAGTGATGAGGACTATCGGAAATTTTATTGTTTTTTTAATTTTTAACGAAAGCATATATTACTTACTCTGAATCAACTCCTCTATTTCAACTCTGCCACTGGGCATTTTTTATCCGAATATTCACAAATAACGCAACAATTTTTACTGTCTTTTGGTACAGCGATTATTTCATTGCAACTCTCACATTTGTGAAACGGCAAACATTTCCCATCTGGAATTTCTACTTCCTGATTGTGACTACATTTTGGACATGTAAGAATTGCTCCATTTATTCCGCCACCTCAAATCTTGCTTTGTTTTCAACCATCCACTTCTGATGATCGTCCTTAGTCTTGCTAGGGTCATTCATCACATCGGCGTGAGCAGTTTTGTAATGAGGCATAAGTGCTTGCATCCATTCTTCGAATGTTTCACCTTCTGCTGTTGCTTCGCACAAATCACATTTTAGAGTTTTCATAATGTTTTATTTCTTAAATTATTTACTATTTCGAGTGTACGTTGCTAACGATGGATAGAAGTCAATATTGGGAGAGGCATCTGCTTCGTCCATATTCATGACTGAAAAAAAGGCATGGCACACGACCGATTCCTTTTCCTTTTCAATAATGGCCTCTGCATCCTCCATGCTGCGAAATTGAACAATATCAAGATATTTTCCATCGCCGGTACGGACCAACTCTCGGCGGATTATGCCTGGTTCCGCATCAGCGAACTTCTTTTGGAACCTATCGGAGGCCACGAGAAGGTCTGCTTCAGTTTTACCCGTAGCTAGTTTGATGGGGGCAAGTACAGTAATTGGGTTAGCCATATTAGTGTGTTACTTATCCAAAAGGTTTGCACCATATGGGTTGTCGATAACCATCAACCAGTTACCATCGGCCTGTCGGCGAAAGACTGCCAAGGAAAGACCGCTTTGTTTGATGGTATTGCCTGTGGATGGGTCAACTGCTTCCATAGTCCATGGGCCGATATGGAGCGCAATATCACCAGATTCAATCACTTCATGCTTGGGCATGTCGAATTTTGGCTTCATCGTAAGATAGCCAGTGAAAGCTTCTCGTAATGCCGGCCCGGAAACTACGGTATCCGGTTGTGCCACAAGGCTTGCGCCCGGCTCGTACGCGCTCAATACCGCCTCCATGTCGCCACGTCCCATAGCGGAGGACATTGCTTCCACTATCGAATGTATTGTATCTGCGTTTTGTTTGTTCATAATTTTTCTATTTTACAGATTTTGCCATAAGCCGACCACATTTCCTTCTGTATCTTTCATATAGGCATAGAAACCCATGCCTCCGACTTCCATTTTTTCCATCAAGATTGTACCGCCGGCTGTCTTTACTTTTTCTAGCGTTGCATCAAGGTTTTCTACGGTTATTGCGACTGTTGTTCCACTCATTGGAAGGTGCGGATCGCGCTTAAACATACCGCCCCCAATATAGCCAGACTCGCTTGGCATATTTTTTTCATCAACAGGACCAGTTTGAAGTCCGACATAAACCGCACCCTGATCACCCATAGGCATTTCTGTTGTCTTCCAGCCAAACAAACCCTCGTAGAACTTTCTCGCGCGACTAATATCATCAACCGCAATCTCAAAATGTTGCACTTTGTCCATAATATTTTACCTTTCTTTTTAATTATTTAATATTTCAACTTTAGTCATTTTAAACTATTTTTGATTGTGTTGCAATTCAGCTGATAATGCAAACTAAAAACCTTTTAGGAATTGTTTACGCTTTTTCTCCTCCATTTTCTCTATAGCATAACGGAGCGTAGTGCGGGGAACCTGTGCATAATTATTAATCAAAAAGTTCTCAACGATTTTGTGGTTTCGTTTCCACACTTCGCGGAGCATCCATCCAACGGCTTTATGGGTGAGATCTTCTGAATCCACAAGAAGAACCTTTGCGTTTTTCATAGTCCATGTAAATTCATCGTTTCGTATGAACGCAAATGTGGCAATAATGGAAAACCTGCGTTCCCACAAATTTTTAGACCGAGCATAGTTATCAAGAACTCTTGCGTGCTCGGGATGCGCAAACATATACGCACCCGCTATTTTAGGCGCCGACCCATCCACCAAATCCCAGTTGTTCACTTGACTAAAATTTTTTAGATAAAAATCATATACCTGTTTCTTTACTCGTTCGTCGCCAGTTTCAAATTTGCGTACGAGTATTTTGAGTGCCGTAGTACGTTCTTCGTGAATCTTTGATTGCAGAAGTTTTTTAATCTCGGTAAGCGGTAAATTATCAAACTGCCGTGCTACTGTGTGACTATCAGGATCACTGACCCCCATAAATTTATCTCCATAACCGTATTGTCCTTTGCCGGTCTTGAAAAACCATTCATTGGTTTTCTTACGCTCTACCGATGCGTACGATCTCAAGGCTTTTTTAAGTAAAGTGAGTGACATATATTAAAGCCATCGGCGCACTTTTGCTTTATACTGGAGATACTGCTCTCCGAATTTTTTTGTAAGATAGGTTTCTTCGCGAGAGATTACCCCTAATTGCATTACAAAAAGTACTGGCAAAAGTGTAAAAAGTATCCATAAAGAATTAACCCAAACTGCTATGCCTATAACAAAAAGGGTCATAGAAAGATAGACAGGATTGCGGCTGAAGCGATACGGGCCGGTGGATACGATGCTCGTTGTTGGTTTACGCACATCAATGTTCGTTTTCGCTTTTATGAAAGCGCGAAATGCTGAAACGACAAGAACAACCGAAACTGCAATAATCGAGATGCCAAGTGGTAGGATAAGATCTTTTGGCAAAAACGGCAGTGGCCAGAATATGTTCAAAACAATCCCTACCGCAAGTCCGCCCAGATAAATAAGCGGTGGAGGAGCAATTACCTGCGGAGAATCGGATGTTGAGGTTGTTTTATTCATACATTTATATTTTATCTTATTTCTGCCCCGATATCATGACAACGAAGCATATTGAATACTTTTCTCTATTAGTTTTTTAAATTGATGCTTATTCTGAAGCATTCGTTTTGAAAGCACGGCGTATTCTTTTTTAACATGCCCGTTTGGAAAATATTTGAGGTGTCTCACTTCCTTTTCTTGAAAAAGCGTAGCGAGCGTATCTGGCGGGAGTCGAAGCGCGAATCCAAACTTCCCGCACGAGATAAATATCTTGCCATTCACATAACCACCAACTGCACCAAAGACATTTTTGAACTCCAACCTGTGTGTGGTGGAAAGTCTTGGACGGGTTCGTTTGAGTAGCGTTGTTATTTTGTAGAGATATAAATTCTCCATAAATTATCCAAAAGTAAATGTAAAAGCTTGCAATCCAGCTTTCGGTACCACGATACGCAAAATATGCCTTCCATAATCCACATCTTGAATGAGCGGGTATAGTGTCTCGTCTTTAATAGTTATTCTCTTTACAAACACATCATCTTTATAAATTTCAATTTCAACACCTTGAGCTGATCCCGCGGTGATGTAGACGTTTTTTGCTTCGTAGTTAAAAACAATACTTCCCACACCTTTGCTTTCAGCATATTCGGAAGTCATATTCCAGGTACCCCCAAGGTAGAGTTTATTGGAAGAAATTGAAGAAGAAACTACAAGAGTCTGCTCGCCTGCGCGACCTGCAGTACCATTTGCAAATAAACTATTTCGTGCTGATCCAAAATATATTTCTGGACTTTTTACCTTTCCAGACTCCACAGATACTACATTTTCTGGCTTGGATATATTTGAGGACACCTCCAGATTCATACCTAATCTATCCGCCCTTTCCCTAAGAGCTTTTTGTATCGCAACTTCTGCTTCTTTATATTGACCTTCTCCAGCGTGGTCATAGACGATATATCCATCAATATCTATCAGATACTTCCTAGGCCAGTATTGATTCTTATATGCATTCCATGTAGAAAAATCATTATCGAGTACTACCGGATATTTTATATTGAAGTCTTTCACGGCTTTTTCTACATTCCCTTGAACCTTTTCAAAAGCAAATTCCGGAGTGTGCAATCCGATAATTACAAGTCCATCGTCTTCATATTTTTTATACCATTCGTTTAGATAAGGAATAGTACGCTGACAGTTGATACAACTGTATGTCCAAATATCCAACAAGACTACTTTCTTGCCTTTGTATTGGCTAATAGTGATTGGTAGGTTATTTGTATTTATGTATCCGTCGATAGAGCTCAAGTCTGGAGCTAAGTCATACTTTTTGCTTTTTTCTTTTAAACTCAAAAAGGGTATCTCCTTTGTTTCGATTGTTTGCGAAGCTTCAATTTCAGTAGATTCTTTCGAGTTTTCATCCGGAATTTCTTCTTTGGTTTTATTTTCAATGTCTAACAATTTTTGCTCGATTTTTGTAACATCAATAAATCCTGAATCAAGCAGATTAATCTGAAGTTTTTTGTCATACCCAGAAATGATGGCTATGGCGACTAAAATAAAGATGACTCCAAATATTTTTTTAAACAAACCTCTTGGATCTGAGACTTTTCCAACTTTTGTCATGATGCGTTCACCGAGCAATGCCACCGCTATAAGGGCAAGCGATAAACCTAAGACATAAGAAAAAAGGTAGACGACTCCTAAGAAAAATGAAACGGGCAAGACTGTTGCTAAGATAACGAAGTATGTTGGGCTACAAGCAGAAAAAATAGGTCCAAGTGATGCTCCTATAATTACATCGCCCCAGATACTATTTTTTTGATATCCCTGTCCCAGAACCTTGTTTGATTTAAGGGAAATAGTATTGGCGAAAGAAAATCTCTCCCAAATGCTTGGAAAAAGCATAGTTATTCCAAAGAAAAATATAATTCCACCAGAGATCCATTTCCAAAAGTCTTGAGGAATATCTATGAGCAATGAACTTGCCTTTAAAAGTAAAGTAAAAAGTACTACAGATATTGCAAGCGAAGTTACTACCACAAACAGCCTTCTCCTATTCACAGTTGGATCAGAAATAGAATGCCCAACAATTACGGGCAAAAGTGGCAGGATACAGGGAGCAAGTATTGTCAGCACGCCACTTACAAATGAGATTAGGAGGAGTAACATATTATTTTACTTGACTCACAAGAGCAGAAAGAGTTGGACTACCACTCCATTTTTTGATTAAGTTTCCATCTTTAT
>CAYHFD010000024.1:0-11287 GCA_964355855.1 uncultured Candidatus Saccharibacteria bacterium
TATACCGCGGTGAATACGTTCTCAAGTCTTGTACTCACCGCCCGTCAAGCCAAGGGAGCCGGGAATACCCGAAGTCTCACTTCGGTGGGCCTAAGGTAAGCTCGGTAACAAGGGTTAAGTCGTTTGACCAAACTGGTTGTTGCGACCTTTAGGGAGTAATCCCTTAAGAAAAAATTGGCTATTTGCTGGAAACCCTGAGTATCTCACACTACTTTTATATCTGTTATAATTAAGATATATGAGTGAAAATGTGTTGAGTGCAGACAATCAGCAGGGAAGTCTTCCATACTATTGGAATGACCCCTCAGAGACTACACGCCGAACTCCGTTGTTGTGGAAGCGAGAAGAAATTATCGCTTATCTGTAGGGCGCAATGCACGATGCCTCTTTGAACAAAGGACGTCGCGTGCGTTTTGTCCAGAAGTATCCGGAGTGGTTACGTATACTGCAAACATTACTTGAAAGAATTCAAGCTCACTCTTGGATTTATAAGGAAGGAAAAGATCGAAATCTTTATGTTTTAGAGACAACTTCTCGAGAACTTAGTTTTGACTTTAATTTACTTAAACTTAAATCAAAGAGTGAAAAATCTTCCTATCTTCGCGGTTTTTTTGACGCTGAAGGAGGAGTACCCAGAAATGGTAAGAGATTTTATATTCAATTGGTACAAAAAGACCAACAGAAAATAAAATTTCTAAAATCAATGCTTGATTCGCTGGGAATAAAAAGTGGCAAGGTCCACAATCCTAGTAAAAAGATTGATCCAAATTATTGGAGAATTTTTATTTCTTCTCAAAGTTATAAACAGTTTGTATGTATAATTGGTTCATACCACCCGGTGAAGGCAGAAATACTTCACACACGGATGATGATATAGTCCATGCCTTATGGCGACATAGGGGTAAAACATGAACAAGGCACGGCTAGCGGAAGCTGGTCGTGGAACTATTCCATTTGGAACGCTAAGTTTTATACTTAGTTTACAAGGTTGATCACTGTACTTTTTATGAAGAACAGTTGGAGTGATGGTCCCACCACTCATAAAAATGGACCGGTGACCTGGGGCACCTAACTTCAGGTGGACGGAACACCGGAAAAGGTAGCAGAAACTTTTAAAGCATATTTGGATCTTCAATTCAATTTTTATACACTAAAAAACGGCCTAGTAAGGCCGTTTTTTAGTGCATTGACTTTTTATCTGTTTTGAGGTATTATTAAAAAGGCGCAAATCTGACCCATACGTAGCCTCTCATTCTGCGTGTGTGCACATACAGGTTTTTTAAAAAAAGGAGGGCGTCACCATGCTCTTCGACAGGGAATTTCAAAACAGAGTGTTCCCATGGATCATAGGTATAGTCATTCTTTGGATGGCCTATGCTTTTATGGTGGAGCCACTGACTCGGGGGATGAGTTGGCGGAATCCAAAGCAGGGAGCTGTTGTTTCCTCTATGGCGGACCGACCAATCCCTGAACCTCTCCGGACAATTTACCAACTCTGGTCCATCACGCCCTGTGTTCAGGGTCTTTCCTTGGCAGAGGCAAAAGAAATTGCCAAGAAAGATGGGCTGCTGGTAGAGGTGATGACTGTGGTCGGAGAACCACTTGGAGAAAAGATCAGGAAACAGTTTCCGTTGGCCGGAGAGGAAATCCAGCGAGGCTCAACCATCAGAGTTATTCTGGGGTTGTCGCCCGCGGAGTTGGTGGCGGAGGAATAGTTTTGTCTCCTTGTGTTGGGGGCTTGCGTATACTCATATGTTGCGTGGGCCCTTTCTTGTTTTTATCTTATTTTCTGGTATATTTTTCCTTGTAGTCCGCCTTCGCTAATAGCTTCGGCGAGACGCTAAATTCTGCATTTGCTCAAAGATTCCGCAAACAGAATTTGCGCGCGCAAGCTTGAGTTGGTACCTGCCTGTCGGCAGGCAGGGAGCATTTTTATCCCGTAGTCAGCTTGGCTGTACTACCGGGACGACTGACCCCGGTATCAAAATTACCCCTGTTCCTTGTATAATGTATTTATAAATAGTGCGTTGCGTGCGCGCATAGCTCAGGGGGTGGAGTGAGGCTGGGCTTGGGACCCAGCCGCAAGGCTCATTGAGAACTTTTCTGAACGAAGTGATAGAAAAGGTCCAATGAGCGGGCAGTTCCTGTAAGGAATTCGACTGACTTCTTACAGAAGCTGTACACCTTTTGGACATTTTGTTTTTTGAAATTTAAAATATGTAGTTGGTTCCGTGCGCGCATAGCTCAGTTGGTAGAGCATTCGACTGATACTCGAAAGGTCCTTGGTTCGACCCCAAGTGCGCGCACGGAGCTCGTTACATATTTTAAAAAACAAAATATCTCAAAAGGTCTTGCGAAGATCCAAGTGTTCGCTTCTCACTCGAAAGGTCCTTGGTTCGACCCCAAGTGCGCGCACGCAGAGCAGTATTTATTGTCTTGGGACAGGGGTAATCTGATACGGGGCAAGTACTCAAAAAGCCCCTGGTTCGAATCCAGGATCCCACAATAATAATCCGTTTTGAGTATATAGAAACTATTATGATGTCGGAAGGAGAAAAGGAAGAATATAAGGTACAAAAAGAAATACTTTTTACCGCTATCCGGGGGCGGTTTGAAATATTACCAATTATCAGCGTATTATCTGGGGCATTACTTGTAGTGGCAACATTTAATTCCGAGTTAATTCCAATTAGTATTCTCGTAAAAATTATTCTAGCTGTTTTTCTTTTAATTATCCCACTTTCTTTGTTTGGATATCTCTGGGAACTTAAAAAAGCCGAAGATAAGGCAATAAAGTGGTTTGAACAATTTGCGGAATTCGACAATAAAAGGAGCCACATTGAAACTATCTTGGCATATTTTCCTTGGATTATGTTTTGTACGATTTCGCTGGCAATAATGTTAATAATAATCATCATGTTTCTTCCATTAACTACTTTCTCATGAAAATCATGGACAAAAATAGTTTAACCTCTGAAGAGCGAGAACAACTAAAAGATTATGTTAACCGGGTGCAAACTGGAGAAATGGCCCAAATTAAAGACCTAATGGAAAATTGCAATAGTGCTTATCAATTTGCGAAAACACATAGTGTATATGTTAAAGATTGGGAGAAAACAAAACAGCAGTCCGAGACAAAAATTAAAAACGGCGTTTTACCTCCAGGCACAAGTGCTAATTTATATAGAGCGATTATAGATACTACAGACGAAATTATTCAACAAAAGTTAGTAATGGTGAGGGATGCTTTCCAGACGAAATTTGGAGAATCAATTTATAATTACCTTGGTCTTGATGGAAAAACAAAGAAACTTTTTGGGATTTTTGGATAAAATTAATCTTTCTCTTTTTCTCTCCCTCCCCGCTACAATCGAAAAGTACCCACCCCGCCCGCCTGTCATCGCCTGAAGTCTCAGACAACCTGCCCGACATGCATGCGCAGTCGTTGCGGGCGGGTGGCGGACAGGTAGGGGGGGAGACACTAGTGCGCGCACCTCCTATCCTTTTTTATGTTCGCTATCACCCGATAAAAACCAATTGGGGATTTCACCATTTGGGTCTTTAGGTATGTCGCCATTTATATCTTGGTTGCTTTCCCAGGTGTGGACGAGAGCTTGTCTAGTCTCGGGAAATGATTTAAAACCGTTGTGTTGAGGGTCAAGGAAGCCTTTTTTAGTAATCCACTGTTCGAGGTCAAGTTCCCAAATATCGTGCCCTACTTCGCTTTCGTATTTTTTCAGGATAGTGTCAAAGAGTAGGGCGTGGGGAACATGGCCCTCGTTATAATAACGTTTAGTTGGGTCTAGTCTGTGGATTAGGATAGAAAAAGCTAAAATTTTTCTTTTGCCTTCATATGGAATATCAGCTAGGACATGCTGGGGTAATATATCGTATTTTTGGGTAATTGATTCTCGAGTTTCCTCGATTGCTTCGATTGTTGTCTCGGAAACCACCGTGGGGGTTTCTCCAGCGGCATGAACTTCTCTGAAAATGGGGTTTTCAGATTTTGAGGCTTCTGGCACACGCGGTGTTTCAAAATTTCTTTTCATTTTTTAATAATATCATATTTTTTGACTATAGGAATTTACCCAATGGTTTTTAAAAATGCCACTTTCGCTTTTTTTCCTTCTCCTTGCTACAATCCGGGGATGAATCCCGTTAGAAGCCGCGGTCGACGAGTTTTAACCTACCAAGTAATATGAAAGTCCAAATGAATAATTATCAGTTTGCTAATATACAGGCGCGTACCGCGACCTGCTTCTAACGGGATGAATTGGCGCGAATATCTCAAAGGAAAAAAGATCACTATAATAGGCTTGGGCCTCAATGGTGGGGCTCTTAACGACGCCAAGTTTTTGTCTAAACACGGGGCAGTTTTGACGGTGACAGATATTAAGACAGCGGAGCAGTTGGCGCCGTCGGTTGAGGCGTTAAAAGACTTTCCTAATATAAAATTTGTTCTCGGTGAACACCATCTCGAAGATTTTCAGACGGCCGATCTTGTTCTCCAGCCGGGAAATGTTCCTCTTAATTCACCTTATTTTGAGGAAGCGCGGAAAAATAATATTCCGATATTTGTTAGTGAATCACTATTTGCTTACCTTGCTCCTGAAGTGGAACTGGTCGGAGTGACCGGTACTCGTGGCAAGTCGACGGTGACCCAGTTGATTTATGAGATATTGAAATTAGATTATGAAAGGGGCCTAAACCGCGCCACTTGTGGCGCGGTCGGTCAAAACGGCTCTAGCAGAAAGCCGTTTTTGGGTGGTAATGTCCGCAATGTTTCTACTTTGGCTTTGCTCGAAGAAGTGGCAGCCGGAGATTTGGTGGTGATGGAGCTCGACTCTTGGGCCCTGCGTGGGTTGGGAGATATTAAGAAAAGTCCTAATTTGGCAGTATTTACAAATCTTTTGAGAGATCACCTAAATTTTTACAAAGGAAGTATGGAGTTGTATCTTCACGATAAGGCCCAGATTTTTATTCACCAGATGGAGCAAGACACTGTGGTTTTGGGCCAACAGGTTGAAGCTACTATTAAAGAAAAATATGGAGACCAGATAAAATCGAAAATTATTGTGGCTGAACCAGATTTACCAGTGGAGTGGCAAATAAACCTGCCTGGTGCTCACAACCGCTACAATGTGTCACTGGCTGTAACAGCGACGCGCGAGCTAGGGGTAAGTGAAGAAAAAATAAAAGAAGCGGTAGAAAATTTCCAAGGTTTGCCAGGGCGACTAGAGTACTTGGGCGAGAAAGATGGCATTACTTACTACAACGACAACAATGCCACGACACCCGACGGCACTATCGCGGCGGTTAAAGCTTTTCCAAATTTTAAGGGTAAAATAATTTTGATCGGCGGGGGAGCCGACAAGGAGCTCGATTTTACGGAGTACGGCCAAATCGTACCGGACTACGTAAAGAAATTTATTCTATTTGAAGGCCCGGCCACCGAAAAGATCATATCTGCCATAGATGCTTACCCACGAGGCTTAGCCTCGTGGGTAAGGGTGGATTCGATGGCCGTTGCTTTCTCTGAAGCCCAAAATGTGGCCGAAACCGGTGATATGATCCTCCTTTCTCCCGCCGCCGCCAGCTTCGGGGTTTTCAGAAATGAGTATGAACGGAATGATCAGTTTGTTAGTTTAGTTAAAAACATTTAGTTATGAAAAATAAACAACCAAAAATCGTACCACTAACTTTGCCAACACTATTAAATATTGTCGAAAACAGTGTTGGCACAAAAATGTTCCAATCGGCATTTTGTCTGGTTGGTAAGGAGAAAAAAGATATTTTAGACAAAGGTGATTTGTCCTGTGCTTTTTTTGTGTCGGCGGTACTAGCGATGTTTGGTTTGATCGACAAAGTGCATGCGACAGTGAGTGGAACAGTAAAAGCGATGGAAAAGGCGGGTTGGCAATCAACTAAAAAACTAGTACCAGGGGTGGTGGTAGTTTGGGACAGGCCAAAAGATGGCAGTTGTGACCACCAACATATTGGTTTTTATGTGGGAGACAATTTAGCGATTAGCAATAATTCTAAAAAAAGAACTCCGGCAAAACACCACATAACCTTTGGTAGGGTGGATACTGCTAAATATCGCCCGATTGTCGCGATGTATAAACATAAAGATTTGAGTAAATAATTAACCCAAAAATGCCTATTTATAGGCATTTTTTGTTGTTTTTTGTTATCAAAATGTTATAACGACCGTGTAAAAATAGTTACATCGGACTGAGTTTAATACGTAAAATTTGCCTTTATATATATGTGTGGTAGAAATAGAAGTGGAAAAGCTGTCTGGGGTCTGGCCCATTGGGGGTTGGATGAGGGATAGCGATAAGGAGACTGACAGATGAACAGCTGGAAAAATTTTATGGTCCGGGCGGCATTCTGGCAGGAGGTGATGGTGCTTTTTGCTAAGACTATGGCTGAATTAAGGATTAAACCAGAAGAGGTCTTTGATTGGCTAAACAGCCAGAATGGACGCGCGGCTACCGAAGAAGCTTTTGGTTATCTTGGGCAGGTCTTTAGGTCCTATATCCATCGAACAGGGCTGGAAAGAATAAGGAACGATGTGGTAGAAATGATTGCCAGGGCTAATATTCCCGCGCTTGAGGAGCCGTTCGCGGTGAGCGAGAATTTTAAACTTGTGGCCGACGGGGGAATCTGTTCCAAAATCTGCGATGATTTTCGTCACCTGGTGTTGAACAAAATGGTGGAAGAACAACCGATGCCGGCGTCGACGATTTGTTGCCATCGTTTAATGGGCAATACTTGTGACTATAGAGTCAAAACGGCACTGGGGCCGGGCCGTGAGCACCCTTTACCAGATGTCGGTACTTATGGAGCGACAGAAGGAAGGCGAGTGGGGATTTCTCGATCTGACGGGGGACAATATTTTCTTTGTTGAGCCCAAGAACGATAAAGTCATCACGGTTTGTCTTACGCGGTTATCCGACGGATGGATGTTGTCTTTACACCTTAAGGGTGAACACCCTCTCTCCCTGTATCGTAACCAGATCTTTGGTCCTGATGGCACACCTAAAGAACTAGCAGCGTAGAGGCGCTGGTGACAATAAGGAATTTCCCCCGGGGACTCGTCAGAGTTTCTCCGGGGGATTTTATGTTAAAATAGCCAAATGCAAGATATTAATTTAAAAACCATCAAAAAAGTCCACTTTATTGGTATTGGGGGGATTGGGGTGTCGGCCATCGCGCGGATGATGATGTTGGAAGGAAAGATTGTGAGTGGCTCGGATATGTCACCAAATATGGTGACGGCGGAATTGGCTAAGCTTGGCGCGACTATTTATGACCACCATGATGCGAAACATTTGCCGGCCGATGCGGATTTGGTTATTTACACTATTGCTATTTCACCCTCTAACCCGGAGTTTGCAAAAGCCGAGGAGTTGGGTATCCCCATGTTGACCTATCCCGAGGCGCTGGGGCAAATTTCCCGTGATAAATACACGATTGCGGTGGCTGGTACTCATGGTAAAACAACCACGACGGCGATGATTGCGAAAGTTTTTTTGGATGGGGGGCTGGACCCGACAGTAGTGGTGGGTTCGTTTTTAAAAGACCCCATTAGAAATAACAGTGATCAAAAATCACTGATTTCTAACGGGGCAAGCTCTCAATCGCCTAAATCATCTGCTGATGATCGGCCAAGCAATTTTATTGCGGGCAAAGGAAAATATTTTATCGCGGAAGCTTGCGAATATCGCCGGTCGTTTTTAAATTTGTATCCGAAAATTTTAGTAATTACCAACTTGGAAGAGGATCACCTCGACTACTACAAAGACCTCGCGGATATCCAGCTAGCGTTTAAAGAATTGGCCGAGCGAGTACCAGCCGATGGGTATATTGTTTGTAACACCGCCGACCCCCACCTAGCGCCAGTGCTCGCCGAAGTAAAAGCTAAAGTGATTGATTACGCCAAAATAAACGCCGAGGGTTTGCAACTAAAATTTCCCGGGGCACACATGGTGGCCGATGCGAAGGCTGCGCTCGCGGTAGCGGAAGTTATTGGTGTAAGCCCTTCGACTGCACTCAGGGCCCTGAACGAGTTCAGGGGCACCTGGCGCCGGTTTGACTATCAGGGTCAGACCGCCAATGGGGTCGATGTTTATGACGATTATGCGCATCACCCGGACGAAGTGCGGGCGACAATTTTGGCGGCGCGGGAAAAAACCAAGGGCAAAGTGGTCGTGGTTTTTCAACCCCATCTTTATTCTCGGACTAGGGATTTTTTGCAACAATTTGGCCGGTCTCTATCTCTAGCTGATGAGGTAATTTTACTGCCAATTTATGCTGCCCGTGAACACGATGATGGCAGTATTAACTCACAGGTTTTAAGTCAGGAGATTAACAATCAAGCTGGTAAGTCGGAAGCGGTGGCCGATTTTGCTTTGGCGGCAGAAAAGGCAAAAACCATGGCTGGCCCAGAGGATATTATTTTAGTAATGGGGGCGGGTGATGTGGTAGAGGTGTCAAAGTTGCTTCTCGCTTGAAAAGAAGCCAGACTCTAGTAAAATGATACTTATGCGAAATATAATTTGGCGCAATCGCGCCAGTGCGATTTTGGGGCTAATGATTATTTTATTGGCCTTGATTGATGGTTTTCCTGAATCAGTCAAGACAATATTTTTTCTAATTTTGGGTGGTTTAATTGCTCTGTTTGGTTTTACTTCTAATCGTTATGCTTCGGAAATAGACGAAGATATGCAAATAAATTCAGTTCGTCTAAAAAATGGTCTAGAAAAGATTCACGACCAAGATGTGACGGTAAATATTGAAAGTGAACAGGAAGTAGAGTTGGAACAGCCGGGGCACATAATATCAGTCGAAAAAAATGAGGAGATAAAATCAGAATAGAAAACGGATGACCAGGGGATATATAATAATTTTATTGTTGCTGGGATTGGGAACAGCTGCTTCAGCTGTTTTCTTTTTCTCACCCCAATCAACTATTTCAGACTTTAATTACCAAATACCAACCTATTCCTCGCCCGGGTTAACTAGGGCCGGTGTTTTGGCGGAAAAAAAGATTCAACATTTTACTACCCCTGAGCCTTTGCGGGCCGTTTATATGACCAGTTGTGTAGCGGGAACACCATCCCTGCGTGAGCGGGTGGTCAAATTGGTTGAAGAAACAGAGATTAACGCTATTGTCGTGGACTTAAAAGATTACACTGGAACTTTGTCATTTACTCCACAGACTGAAGATTTAAAACAATATGCTCAAGCTTCCAACTGCCCGATTGCCGATTTAAAAGCTTTTGTGGAAAACCTGCACCAGAAAAATATTTATGTTATTGGGCGAGTAACTGTTTTCCAAGACCCAGCTTTTGCTAAAAATAATCCCGATATCGCGGTTCACCGTGCCAGCGATATAAATATTTTATGGGCCGACAAGAAAGGTATAAATTACTTAGACCCAGGGGCGAAAAAGGCTTGGGATCATGTTGTATCCATTGCTCTTGACGCCTATGGACAGGGGGTGGATGAATTAAATTTTGATTACATTCGTTTTCCATCGGACGGCAATATGCGCGATATTAGTTTTCCGGTATCTCTTGATCGGTCTAAACCAGAAGTCTTGGAAGAATTTTTTGCGTATTTAAATAAAAAATTAAAACCAAGTGGCATGATTATTTCGGCTGACCTGTTTGGTATGACCACTTCTAGTTATGTGGATGTGGGTATTGGCCAAATCTGGGAGCGGACTATTCCGCACTTTGATTATGTTGCCCCCATGGTTTATCCATCTCACTATTACAATGGTTTTGCTGGTTTTGATAATCCCAATAACAATCCCTATGGGGTGATAAAGTCCGCTTTAGCCCCGGCTATTGCTCGTACGACGGCTACTACGACCACGGTTCTAACTTTGAGCGGTAAAGCGGTGGCTTCAACTTCGCCCCAACTTTACACCAAAAAATCTTTTGCCAAAAATAAAGTTAGGCCGTGGTTGCAAGATTTTGATTATCCGGTCGCCTATACGCCAGAGATGGTGAAAGCCCAGATTCAGGCCACCTATGATTTGGGGCTAACTTCTTGGATGATGTGGGACCCGTCAAACCGTTATACCAGGGAGGTGTATTCGACTGAGTAAATCCGAAATCCGAAGCATGAAATTCAAAACAAATGGCTCAAAGCCCCAAATTATAAATTCTAAATGTTTAGGATTTACTCAGTGTGAATTTTGATATTGTTTCGCCCGCCTGACGGTAGGCAGGAATTTCGGATTTCTTGCTTCGGATTTATGAAGCTGTCTTTATTAAAGCCCAGTGGCGCGTTATATTTGGTATAATTCAGTGGGTATGACACTATCGATTATATTTTTTCTTATATACATAGCAATTGTTGTAGCCATTGGCATTATTTCGTCCAGGAAAGAGAGCGAGGACGATTTTATGATTGCTGAGCGCAAGGTTCAAGGTGTTCAAGTCGCCGCTACAATGAGTGCTGGTTTTTTTGACGGTTCAATTTTGGCGATTTATCTTGCATATATTTATCAATATGGTTTCTCTGCGATCTGGCTTTTTGTTGGTTTGGCGCTGGGTTTTTTACTGCTGAAAAAATACGCCGGGAGAATCAAACAGAAGGCCGATGAACTGCAAGTATATTCAATGCCAGAATATTTCTTCAGAATTTTAGGAAAGAAAAATGGACTCATGTTCTCATTTTTCTTAGTGCTTCAATTTTTTCTTTTGCTCGTAGTCAATTTAATAATTAGCGGAAAAGTTTTGTCTGCCATCTTTCCAATTCCATATTTTCTCGCTGTTATAATTGGTGGATTGATAGTTTTGACGTATCTTCTACTTGCTGGTTTCAAGGCAGTAATTCGTACAGATTTTTTCCAGTTGACGATAATGTTTGTAATGACTTTAACCGTTGGGGTTTTTCTTTTTGGAAAGAATAATATTCCTATTTCGGAATTTAACCTGGGGACGCTTGGAGTTGGAAATATAATAGGTTTTCTTATTCTTGGTGGTTTTGGAATTATGGTTGCTCCAGATTTGTGGCAAAGAATCTTTGCGACGAAAGATGATAAAAATTTAAAAAGAGGATTAAATTATTCTGCCATTATCCTTTTAGTTTTGGGGGTTGTAATTAGTGTTGTAGGTCTTGTCACAAAACAATTTTTTCCAAACATTGTTCCCGAAGATGCTTTAGTCACAGGATTTTCTCATCTGCTTCCATTTGGACTAAAAGAGCTTGGTATAATCAAAAAGATTTCCCCGTAAGCTTGCTTCGGGGTAGGATGAAGGAGTGA
>CAYHFD010000025.1:0-3195 GCA_964355855.1 uncultured Candidatus Saccharibacteria bacterium
GAATATCGAAATTCGAAACAATATCTAAATCCCAAATGGGAAAAATTAAAAATGTTTTTAATTTAATATTTAATGCTTTGAGCCCATTTGTTTCGGGCTTCGGATTTCGTACTTCGTGCTTGTTCGTTTGTGCTTCGAATTTTACTTTATTTCCTCCGCGCCAAGGCAAAATGAGCAAAAGCTCGGTTGGCCTCGGCCATTTTATGAACATTTTCTTTTTTCTTGACCGCCTCACCTTCATTTTTAGAAGCGTTCACTAGCTCGTCAGCCAATCGTTCCATCATTGGTCGACCCGATTTAGACTTGGCTGAATCAATAATCCAACGCAAACCAAGGGCCAAGCGACGCTCCGGCCGAACTTCGTGGGGCACCTGATAGTTAGCACCGCCTACCCGACGTGAACGCACCTCCATTTGTGGACCAACATTGGAAATAGCTGATTCAAATATTTCCAACGGCTCACTTTTAGCCTTTTCTTTAATAATATCAAAAGCGCCATAAACTATTTTACGGGCGGTGTTCTTTTTGCCCCGTTCCATAATATAATTAATGAGCTTCTCTACCTTTAGGTTTTGGTAGATAAGGTCTGGGGCTAAACGACTAGTTGGTTTGTGCTTGCGACGCATGATTTAAAAAAATAATTTATTATTTTTAAGCACGAAATTCGAATATCGAAATCCGAAACTAACTAGAACTGAATTTTTTGTTATTTTAGACATTTTACTTTTAAATTTGTTTCGGTTTTCGAGCTTCGTGCTTCGAATTTCATCGCTACTTACTTTTTGGTCGCTTGTTACCATATTTGGAACGACCCTGACGACGTTTATCGACGCCGGCGGCATCAAGCACCCCACGAACAATGTGGTAACGAACACCCGGCAAGTCTTTAACGCGACCACCACGAATCATAACCACCGAGTGCTCTTGTAAATTGTGACCTTCGCCTGGAATATAAGCGGTTACTTCCATACCATTGGTCAACCGAACACGAGCAATTTTACGCAAAGCCGAGTTAGGTTTTTTAGGAGTAGTGGTTTTTACCTGCAGACAAACACCCCGTTTAAAAGGCGAATTATAATAGACTGGTCGATTTTTGAGCGTATTAAAACCCATCGCTAGGGCGACGGACTTGGACTTCTTTTCTACTTTTTTACGGCTCTTGCGAACCAGCTGATTGATAGTAGGCATGAACAGGGAATACTTTAATACAAACAGACGATAAATGCAAGAAAATGGGCTAGTGAGATGTCCTATGGCTACTAGGTACTATCTAGGCTCGGCCATAAATTAAATCCCCACTCCAGTCAACCACGAAAATAGCCAAAGCATGATTGGTGATAATAATTCAGCGAGAAAAAAAACTACCACCAACAAAAGGACAAGCTGATACCGCCCCATCCATTCCTCTATCCAGCGTAAACGGTAAGGCAGGATAGCAAAAAGAATCTTAGACCCATCAAGGGGTGGGATTGGGATTAAATTAAAAATAGCCAGAACAATATTCATCAAAACAATAGTTTGCATCAGTCCCAGCACTTCGACCGAGGAAATACTAAAAATAGAAGAGAATCGGACACCCAAACCAAAAACTGTCGCTAAAATTAAGTTAGACACTGGTCCGGCTAGGGCCACCAGCGCCGGACCCCACTTACCCGCCCGTAAATTGTAAGGGTTGTAGGGTATTGGTTTAGCCCAACCAAAAATAACTCCACCCGGAAGTAAACTCATAAAAAAGGGCAGGATAATCGAGCCTAAGGGGTCGATATGGGGCAAGGGGTTAAGAGTCAACCGCCCCGCCTGCTTGGCCGTATTATCGCCGAGCGCTAAAGCCATGTAGCCATGGGCCACCTCGTGAACCACGACGGAAATAATAAGAATTATAACAAAAAAAATAGTTTCCAGACCCATAGTGCTTGTATTTACAAGTTTATCAAGCCATGATAGCATACGAAGGTCTAATATCTAAATACATGAAAGCTTGCCCAATTTGTAGTAAAACTAGCCGTATGGTCGGAGGATATTCCAATCGTGTCCGCGCTACTAAATTTAATGGAACCGGCATCACTCGCAAACAACCCAACCTCCAATGGGCAACTTTGCCAGCCCAAGCTGGTGGTGGACGGATAAAAATCTGCACCTCCTGTTTGAAAAAAAATAAACATTTGGAAATAAAAATGCTCTAAATAAAAACCACCGCTTGGTGGTTTTCATTTACACCCCTTCATACACCGAACAGCTAAACCGTCAGACCAAAAAGCAATTGTCCCTTCAATTGCCGTATTAAAATACGGAATTTTTAAATCATCAAGACGGCCGAGCACTTCTTGATGGGGGTGACCGTAGCGGTTATCTTTGCCAGCCGAGATGACCGCGTACTCCGGCTGAACAGCGGCCAAAAAGTAAGCCGCGCTGGAAGTTTTGGAGCCATGGTGGCCAAGCTTTAAAACATCTGCCTGTAAATCTTGACCATATTTTTGGACCAAGTGATCCTCGGTCGAAATTGGGGCATCGGCAGTCAGTAAAAATTCCGTCTCGCCGTAGACAAGACGGGCCACAATTGAAGCATCATTGCTTTCGCTTCCAGTCATATCATATTCCGGCCAAAGAATTTCCAGCGTTATTCCATCGTCAAGCTTAATAATCTGACCACTTCGGGCAACCAATCTTTCTGCTTGTTCTTTTTTTGCCCCCTGGTCATAAGAACGATAATCGTCGGCTTCTTCACTTAGACCATTGTCCAAAGCCCCCAAGACTTCAAAACGTTGAAAAATTGGTCCAAAGCCCCCAATATGATCGGCATCGGCATGGGTCGCAATAACCAAATCAATTGACCGGTCAAAAAAAGGCATCACTTGCCCCAAACCCCGTAAGACTTGTCGACCGGAACCACTATCTACCAATACTTGGTTACCATTCGGGGCTTCAATAAAAATAGCATCACCTTGACCGACATCTAAAAAATAAACTTTTAAAATACCATCTGGTGTTTGATAAAAAATTGTTACCCAAACTAAACAAGCAAGCACCAAAATTATAGCCACGACAATCCAACGAATTGCTAACCACCTTTTCATATAACTAATTATAACATCGGAAAAGGGGGGGCCCCCCCCCGGGGGGGGGGGGGGGTAAAATTTTAAATTATATTTTTTTTTTGTAAAAATTTAACCGACGGCGGGGTTCGGGTGTTTTGGA
>CAYHFD010000025.1:3205-11176 GCA_964355855.1 uncultured Candidatus Saccharibacteria bacterium
AACCAAAAAAATAAACCCCCCCAAAACCCACAAATTCCAAACCACCTTTTAAAAAAAAAAAATAAAAACCCCCCACCCGCCCCCCCCCGGCGGGGGCCCCCCCTTTTCTAAAATTTATAATTAACTTTTAGTAGAAGAAATCGTTGCCCCTTCGGCTGGTATCTCTATTTCGCAAGTACCGCCAGCACAAGCTAATTCTTTTTTAACTTCAGTTTCATCCTTCTTTTCGTAACTCATAATTTTAGAGAAATCCATATCGGTAAAACCTTTCAACATTTCATAGTAGCGAATTTCATCGATTTCTTCATAAGGCGCCAACTGATAGACATGTTCCGAGCGGGGTAAGAAGGACAAACCACCAATCATGTCCCAATTTTCGTACAGCCAATTAGCCACCACAATCCACTCGTTTTCCCCCACTGAAATAGTAACCGACGGATTGTGGTCAGTAAAGTTTTCCTTGACCATTTTCCAGTATTTCAACTGTTCAATTGCTGACAAATCATCTTTAAAAGTACTATTGTCTGGTGCCTTCACCGGAAATTCCAAAACATAAGTCGTGGCGTTTTCTAGTGACTGGCCCACTTCTGGATAGTAAGGTACCCCTTGGTCTCTTAACATTTTAAACAAAGAATCAGTGGCGGAAATACGAATACGACGAACATAATAAGCGGAATGACGAGCATGCATACCCGAAGACGCGTCAACGGTCTGCGAGGTAGTGCCAGAGGGTTTAACACAAGTGATAGAAGTTGATTCATTAATCCCAAACCGCTTGGCATATTCACGGTTAACCTCGAGAGCTTCTTGTTTTAGTTTGGCCAGAGTCTCTGGTTTACGCACAGCTGGAGAATCCCACATACCAGTAATTGACACGCCAAGCAGACGCTCTTCTTCACAGTTTTGACGCCATTCATCGGACAGATAACGAAACTTGGTTAAGGTCGACTGGTAAGTTCCCAAGATAGTAGCGATGCGAATTTTTTGCAGTAAAGTGGCTTCGGTATCATCGGCGCGGGCGATAACTTCTGACAAATTACAAAACTGTTTGGGGCGCAAAATGATTTCGCCGCAGGGATTAGTTCCAAATTGATCAAAGTGGGCGGCCGATATTTTTTTACGACGCTCGGGCATAGTAGTTTTCAAACCACCCCGGTTAAAAATACCGCGCTCACCGGTGCCGGCCTGAACTAACGCTGTCCACTCGGCTAGAAACTCTTGCGCACTGGGCTTTTCGGTATAAACGGCCGAGTTGTTGGCCAGACTGCGCTGAGGATCAGTTATCCAAAACAAACCTTTTTTGGCATCACGAATGTCACTGTCATCCAAATCTGAAAGTGAAATAAGCGCACTTCGACGCACCCCACCAGACACGACTATCTCACCAATTTTACAAATAATGTCGTGAGCATCAAGATTAGACAAACGTTTACTCTGCCTCTTTAAGATTCGCTCGCGGGTAAAAGTTAGAAGCTGGCGCAGTGGCTCTGGCCCAGATGACTTCCCCCCCATCGTTTTTAGGCGAGCCCCCGCTGGACGCAATTGAGAAAAATCAAAATCAATATCCTTGCCAGCATACCAAGTCTTTAAGCCCAAAGTCAGGGCGTCGCACCAACCCTCTTTCGAGTCGTCAACGATCAAGGCTGGTAATTTTTCACCCGTCTGGCGCAAGATTATTGGCAATTGTTGAATATTCCAACTTTCGGCGGCAAAACCGGCGCCAGTTCCACACATTGAAACATACATAATCTCGGCAAAATCTTCTAGTTTGGTCGGGGCAATGAAGGAGCAGTTGTAGGCACAAACATTGGTTGTTCGCGCTGCTTTGCCGGCAAATTGCATTAGACGCATTGATGGCACCGCTTCTTGTTTCAAAATTGTCTGACGCACTTCTTCGTATTCAGTTTCGGCCAGCTTGTCGCCCAAATTTTCTTTCATGAAATCAATATAACGACCGACAGTTTCAATCCAAGTTTCGCGCCGATTTTCCTCTTCAATCCAGTTCGAGTAAGAACGATAATAAACAAATTCTCCGAGTGGATTTTTGAAATATTGTTTACTTTGGTCCACCAATTCTTTGACATGAGGTGGAATATCGCCATGTTCACGACGGGCTTCGGCCCGCCGTTCGCGGTATAAAATATAAGCCTTAGCGACAGCTGGAAACTGGCTCAAAATAAGGGCCTTTTCCACCACATCCTGTATTTCTTCCACCCCGGGAGTATATTCTTTGCCAGCCAATTTGGCCGCATTTTTACCCAGCTCCTCAACCACCACCCCAGTCACCTTTGTGGCAGCAGCTTCATCACCTTCACCCGTAGCTTTCATCGCTTTTAAAATAGCGTGGGTAATTTTCTCAATCGTAAAAGGCACAACCGTACCATTTCTTTTAGTGATATTTTTGACGCTGTTTTTTTGGAGTGACTCTGGTGACATATTAAAGGATGAGAATAATAATTTACTAAGATGTACTGGTTATTATAGTCTTCAAAAGACCATTCGTAAAAATTTATCGTGGATAAATAGGTCTGAAACCGCTCTACAAAACAGACGCTTCAAAGCCGCAAGGGTAGCCAAAAATTACCGCCTAACCACAATGGTTTTGACGGTAATTTTTTGGAAAGTTAAAATATTTTCAAACTAGTTTTTATTAACAAGTAAAGACCCAGAAAAAATTAGGTTAAGGATCGAGGTCAACGCCGAGACCAAGCAATAAGTACAGTAGGCCGACAAAATAAAAGCCTGAACATATAAAAACCAACTGGAAAATAACACGCCAATAATGGCCAAAAATAACAATAATTTCTTTATTTGAGACGATTCTCTGTCGATCGCCCAAAAAGCAATGAAAAAGAAAACTAGGTAATAAATCAAACCCAACAGAGCCACCGGAACTCCTAGGATTGAAGAATAAACACTACTAGTAACTGTGTCACAACCCTGAACCAAGACACATTTTACTGGTCCACCAATGAAATGTTTGGCCACTAAGTAGGAAGTGTCTAAAATGCCCAAAAAAGACACGGCCGCAATCGCAACCAGAAGACGGCGACTAGTTAGAACTAGTTGTTGTGGCAAGGGTGTTGTCATTATTCTTGTTTATCTCGTCTTCTATTGTTTTATTAAACTCTGACTCGGTGCGAACTTCTACCCTGCGTCCATTTAGAAAAAAAGTGGGAGTAGCATTTACACCGGCCTGATTGGCACTAGCTAAATCGGCTTTTATTTTATCATCCACCTCTTTACTATTTAAATCAGCTTCTAGTCTTATTAAATCAAGTCCAACCTGTTTAGCGTAATCTAAAAAGACGGTTTTGGTTTCACTAACAGATAAAAGCGACCAAGAATCCTGATTGCTAAAAATCAAATCATGTATCGGCCAAAATTTGCCCTGGATACTAGCCGCTTCGGCAAATTGGGACGCTAGAAGGGCTTTATTGTGTTGTTCGAGTGGAAAGTGGCGATAAACTAAGGCTAGACCTCGATCGCCATACTCACTAACAATTTCTGCCAGAAAAGGTTCAGTGGCCGCGCAGGCCGGACACTGAAAGTCGCTATACTCGACCAAGATAGCTTTAGGGCTAGTAGTGGCCCCGCGCACATGATCGGTCGCAGTAATCTCGGCGACACCAACTATCACATTGTCATCGTTTCCATCATTTTGAGCGGAATATCGGACCAGACCAAACACGACCGCTAGGGCAACAATAACTAGTACCGCCCCGACAACAAGCCTGTTGCCCGAACGGATCTGGTTTTTGCGCAAGTCCCGGTCTTTTTTTGATTCTTTGCTATTATCCATAAGGTCTAGTCTATCATAAAAAATAATATAATTAAGTTAACAAAAACATCGAGACCCCACGAGGTTTGAACGCGAGTTTGCCCGGCTCACCAGCTGTGACAAAGGCCTCCTTACAAATACCCGACCCAGCAAATACTAACTCAGCGTTGGCCACTGAAATAAATTTTCGAATAATATGAAGTAACGTGATTGTTGGGCCATATCCAAAACGGTTAGAGATAAAGATTACCACGGGTTTATCTAATTCGGATCTCATATATCATTAAATTCTTTATGAAAGAATGTAAATTTCCGGTACATATAACATTGGTCTATATCAATAATATTTTTTTCAGAATATTTTCCTTCAAGTACATCAACAAAAAAAGTGCAGGCATCAGACAGGCAAGCAAAGCAAACCCAAAAAATTAAACTTTTATCATAAGACGCAGCTCGAGGTGCGGTTCTGTTGTAGCTATCAATAAATTTAGTAATAGCTTCCCTCGAAGGCCCTGTATCTCGTGCGAACAAAGACCACTCAGCAATAGCCAAACCAACATCTTTTAATAATGGTCCCGGACATGCCCAATCAAAATCAATAATAAAACAATCACTATTATTGAATATCAAGTTTTGGATTCTATAATCATTATGGATGACACCATACAACCCATGGTCCTTATGGATTATCTCTTGCGCTTGCTTATATAAAGATCTAGCTTGACCAAGAAAGACTTCGTAACCTTTAAATCTACTAAGATCATCGGGGTTTAAAGTAAATAAGCGATCATATTCTGTAAATATAGTACGTCTGGAAGGAACAGTTATGTTCATTTCTTTCGTAACCTGATGCAGTTCACCCAACTTAGCAGCCCCTCGTTCTATAAGGTCAGTAGTTAGGTGTTCCATTTCAAGTTTTTCTACCTGCCAACCTGTCATATATTCAAAAAGCACTATCTCGGTATTATCTACTCTTATTGAGTATTTACCTGATTTAGTTTTTAGTAATCTTGGCGAGGAAAAATCCACAGAGGCTAGATAAACAAGAACCTCAACTTCAAATAAAACGCCTTTATTTTCTCGTTTACTTGCCCGAGCTACATATTTCTTTTTCTCAGTATCGGTAACCACAAGAACCTGATTGTCGGGACCGTTATGAATAAGCTCAGACGCAAGGGGACCTAAAAGTGAATACTCAGTTTGAATCTCTAATAAATATTTATATGACATATTATAAATTTAAATTACTCCACATTTTATTAAATAAGACATTATCAATCATTTCATATTCCGCGTTAGCATTTATTAGATCTTTATATAATTGTACATACTGTGGAGCAAGTATCCTCCAATCAAATTTGCGTGCATTCAAATATCCACCTTTGACGATTTTCTCTCTTAGGCTTTTATTTTTTAAAACTAATAATATTTTTTCTGATAATTCTACTGGATCACCAGGCCGACAAAGCACCCCACTAACTCCATTATCAACATATTCGGGAATACCGCCTACATTACTGGCAACCACAGGACATCCCACAGCTTGAGCCTCAACATTTACTAGATTTTTGCTTCCGAACCCGATTTAATTTTTTGGCGGAGGGTGAGGGATTTTTTCCTTACAGGAACAGTATACCTTTGCGATTTTCTCTCGGCAAAGCTGCTCAAAAATAACGCAAAGCTTTTCAAATCCCTCCCGAAAGTGCCTCAAGGCACTTTCTACCCTCCGCAGTTTTTCACTACGTTTCAAAACTGCGGTGTTTGTTGGACAAAGTTCGAAACTATTTCGAGCAGAATCCAAATGATTAAAACGGACGAGGCAGGGCAAAACAATTTGTCTGGGAGAATGGAATTCGCCCTGCCTCGGCTGATTTCCCGCGCGGAGGAAGGGTCTGGGGAGGAATGCGGGCAGGGTTTCGGACTGGGGGTTTTCGAAAATTCGACGGCTCTTTATTCAATCCAAGATTCGACCAATGAAACTCGTTTTGCCAGACAATCAATTTCTGCTTTCACTCCAAGTGGCAAAACGAGTTGAGGGTCTGTGTGTCCGACATCAAAATTTGCAATGATTGGCAAATTTGGTTTACCAAATTCTTTTGCAACAATGGAAATTATTTTCTCCTCTAATTCCTTCTTTTCATCATCGGAATAATCTCTTGCGCGAGAGAAAATAAATCCGCTTATTTGGTCAAACACACCAAGCATTCCGTAATTTCTCAACACATGGTCAATATAATGAATTGACGGTTTTTCTTCGGAAGTTTCAAGGAAAAATACTTTTCCTTTCCAAAAATCTTGCGACGGCCAAAAGTCAGTAGCTTTCATCATCTCCAAAACCTCTATGCAACCACCAAACAGTTCTCCTTGTACTTTGGAATTTCCTTGAAGCCAGTGCCAGCCATCGTCCGTTTTTATCGGTTTTGTTTTTCCAAGATTTTCTTTATCCGACCAGTCAAGATAGCCGTCGCAATATTTTCCGTATGGTTTGTATTCGTAGTTCTCTTTTGGCTCAAATAAAATGTCGTGAACATGGGTCTTAAAACTTTCAGGCAAAGTTTCCATTTGCGAAAAACCAGCCATAATTGATGGGCCATAAAAACTCACTAATCCTTGCAAGTTAGCCAACACATGAAGCGTTGAAGTGTCGGAATAGCCCATCAGTATTTTTGGATTTTTCGCAACAATATCCTTATCAACAAAAGGCAAAATTCGTACAGAATCGTCTCCGCCGATAGAGGCGAAAATGGCCTTAACTTCTGAGTCAGCGAAAGCATCGTTTATGTCCTTAGCACGGACTTGAGGATTTTCTCGTAGGAAACCCGCATCCATTCGAGCAGTCGGATATTCAGCGATTTCAAGACCCCATTCCTTCAAGACTTTGATTCCGTTTTCGTATATATGCGGAAAAACGCTCGGCCCACCCCAAGACGGCGAAACAATCGCCACGACATCACCTTGTTTTAATTTTGCTGGTTTTTTATAAATCATGGTTTTATTTTTTAACTTTAGACTCAAGAAATTCTTTTAGCTTTTCAAATGGCTTGATTTGTAAATAAGTTTTCTGGTCATCTTTTTCTTCAAGCGAAGCTCGCGTCACCGTATAACCTTGTGGGATAAAAATCTTATCCCAGCCATAGCCATTCTCGCCTGACGGCGCTGTGGCTATTTCACCATCAAGTCCACCCTCAAAAAGTTTCAAGTCTTGACCATTAAAGTATCCAAACACGCATCGGGCAGTTGCCTTTCTTGTTTTCCCATCAATCATTGAGCAAATGGTCTCAAATGGTACTTCGTCAACAAAAAATTTAATAAAAGTACCAGGCAACTTGCCGAGAGCGGCGAACTCTAACGAAACATCCTCAACAATGACAGGCTTCTTTATTTTTTCATAAGCCTGTCGAACTTTGTGCTCGACAATTTCTTTTAGATCAAGGGATTGAATCTCATCCAAATCAAGTTTTATATGTTCAACAGGAAAACCAAGATATTTGGCTAGGTAGTCAGCCTTCTTTTGGTTACCTGTTATAAAAATAATGTTGGTCATATCTTTGGCGGAGAGAAAGGGATTCGAAACTTACAGTTTCAGTACAGGTTGTCGATATTTTTCTTCATGAATTCGAAAAATATCAGGCAACCTTTTCGAATCCCTCTTCGCTTTGTCAGACGCCAAATTTTGATACCTGCACTTATTCGGTATCAAAATCAGTCGTTGCGGTATCTGCTGGACAAAGTTCGAATGTTTTTCGAGCAAAATCCAGACGATCAAAACTACTAATGTCGTGCATCCGTTGCGCTGAAGCGCCTCTGTGCGAAGCACAGAGCTTTTCCAAAAGGAAAAGGACGGAAGCACGAATACAAATGCGGACTCGGTTTTGCGAAGCAATTTTACGGAAAAGGATTCGCAAAACCGAGACTAATTTCCTTTTGCCAGAATTGCATTTCGCCGTGCAGGATGGTGCGGGAGGAATGCACGGCGGATTTTTTGGCGGGGAAAGGCAGAAATTCAAAATCTAAAACTTTCTTTATTGTGCCTCTGACATTTTAACATATTGATCGTCCACAACTAAAAGGGTACCATCCTCGGCATCCGCCTCGGACATTTCCGCTAGGGCTACGAGTGTCTAGGTGTCTTTGTGCGGGCAGTAGCCCGCGCTTCTTGGGGAGAGGAAGTTTCCTCTCCCCGGGTCGGG
>CAYHFD010000026.1:0-10305 GCA_964355855.1 uncultured Candidatus Saccharibacteria bacterium
GGGGAGGGAAAAGGGGCTAAAAATGCAGGGAAAATAATGGTATGATAGGATTTAGGTTATATTTGCCCGGGTGGCGGAATTGCCCGCTCGCAACGACTCAAAAACTTGTTTTGTGTGTCGGCCCGAGGCATGTTGAAGTCGAGTCATTATCTGAAGCCGGGGTGGTGTAATTGGTAGCCACGCAGGACTTAAAATTCTGTGGTCGCAAGACCGTGAGGGTTCGATTCCCTCTCCCGGCACAAAACAAAAGAGTAAAATGTGGATACATTTTATGATTATTGTTTTGGCCAATAGGAGAGGGAATCGAACGCCGGAACGCCCGAAGGCAGAATTCAGCAGAGTTCCGAAGTGGGGCGGTGCCCAGACCAAAATTTTTTGACGAAAAAGTTTTGAGTCGCGGGAGATTCCCTCTCCCGGCACCAGTAAAGATTATATTTGTTAAAAAAGAAATGGATACGCTTGAAAAAAACTAGTAGACCAGTTAATCTACAGTAGTTAGGAAAAAAATCCGCCCATAACTCAGTTGGTAGAGTAGCCGGCTCTTAACCGGAATGTCGCAGGTTCGAATCCTGCTGGGCGGACAAAAACGAACAGGGTGAGTTTTTGGTCGCCCAGAGCAAGCCAACTGCTTGGCTTGAGTCAGGATTTGAAAGACTTTTCCTTATCAAAACGAGTGAAGCGAGATGAGATGGAAAAGTACCCGCCCCCGTAGGGGGAGAATCCTGCACCAAATTAGACCTTATTTGATTAGTCCTCCATGATACAACCCTTGATATAAAATTTTCTGATTGACTAGGATTGTTTCTTTTCCCGAAAAATTAATTAGACTACCTTCTGTTTTATTTTGGTATTCAAAAAAGCCATTACGATATTCTTTTGGGCCCCTAGCCGAAAAGGTGTTGGTTTGTTGTAAGAGGGCTGATTTTAAAAATTTGTATATATCTTCAACCTGAACATTCACTTTTACTATTCCTCCATAATAATTCATTCCCCAAACGGGCTTATTATTCATATATACAATTTCTTCGCCTATAAATTTTCCACTGCCAAAGTATGTGTCGTGATATGTTAAATTGTCTTCTACAAAGTGATAATCTTCCGATCTTGGTCGTAAAGAATTTGTTTTTACCGCACTAGCACTAGCATAAGAATTTTTGTGAGCCTCATTGAGGAAGTTATTCAGTTTTTCTATACTTATTTCTTGATCTAAAAAACTCATTTTGTGGGCGAGGGGAGACTCGAACTCCCATGCCTTGCGGCACCAGTTCCTAAGACTGGCGTGGCTACCAATTACACCACTCGCCCTTGACCTGTAATTTATAACACAAAACCAAATAAAATTACAGAGTGAGGCCCGAGCGAGAATCGAACTCGCGCGTCGCGGTTTTGCAGACCGCTGTGTTACCACTTCACCACCGGGCCATATTTTATACAAACGACGGTTTTTGGGTCACTCCCCAATGTTTGAAGTATATCATTGGCAAGTAGACTAGACTCCAGCGTTACCACTTCCCTGCCTGCCGGCAGGCAGGGCCACCAGGCCAAATTTTACTGGACCATTAGTTCTGGGTCTAAACCAACCGAGAGCCGAGGCAGTACCCGTAGCTCACTATGATCTTTTATATGCCCACGAATATCGGTGAGATGATGCTCGATAAAAGATAAAGCAGCGCGACATTCCTTGTCTGGCAGAACGGAAATGTATATAGTCGCCGAGCGACCAAAGTCCGTTACCATCACCTTAGTGACGGTAATAAGCGATTGACTGGTCGATTCACGACTAATGTACTTAGCCACTAGACAGTGAATTAGCTTCTCGATCCGGGCATCTTTAATTTTTTCTGATCTCATACGTTCTGTTCGTAATTATACACAAATAAGTTAAAATCGCATTAGCGGGTGATAAGTTCAATTGCCTCTAATTTATCACCTTCACTAATCATACTTTTGGAATCAATCATGGCGCCAAATTGGTTTTCTTCACTCACTTCACTAGTAGCAATTTTTTGGGTTTGTAGTTCCACCACTTTACCACGACCAATTTCCGCTTCGCGACGCCATATTTTAACGATTGCTCCTTTTTTAAGCGTGCCTTGTTGAACCAGTCCACCTAGAACTTGTTTATCTTTAACTTGATTAAATATTTTTATAATCTTAATTTTGGCAACCACTATCTCTTCGGTCAATTTTGGTCGACAGGCGACAATTTCGTTTTGAAGCCACTCGGTAAGCTGGTAAATAATGTTAAAACTTTTAATTTTTACACCATGGCGTTCGGCCAAATCCTGGGCGCTTTTGTCAATTTTGACATTAAAACCGGCGACATAAGGCTGGCTTGAACCAATCAGTATTTTTAAGTCTTTATCAGTAACAATACCAACACCGGTATCGATTATTTTAAACCGCACTCGGTCATCCTTTATTTTGTTTATTTCGTGAATTACGGCTTCAAGAGTACCGTGAGAGTCGCTTTTTACTACCAAGGCTAAATCCACTAACTCTGGGTTATCTGTCACTGTTTCTGAAATTATATTAGGCTGATTTTCACAGTCCTCAATATTATTTGTACTATATTGGTCAGCTTGTTTTTTATCACCAAATGACACAAAGTTTTTGCCAGCTTCTGGTACTTCACAAAAACCAAAAATTTTAACTGGTGAAGAAAAAGAAGCCACAGCCATATCTTGACCCAGAAAATTTTCCATTTTTTTAATCTTGGCTACCTTGCCAGCAATGCCGACAAAGTCACCCCGACGAAGTGTCCCGTCTTTTATAATTAAGGTAACCGTCGCTCCCACTTTTGGGTCAAGTTTAGATTCCAAGACAAAACCCGAAGCGGGTTCGGCTTTGTTGGCCTGTAAATTTTCCAAATCCGAAACAAGCAATAAAAGGTCTAACAAATCGCTAATTCCCTCACCAGTTTTAGCTGAAATATTGGCGCTAGGCACTTTGCCACCATAACTTTCGACATAAACTTCGTTTTCACCAAGCTCTTGTTTAACCCGGTCGGGGTTTGAGTTTGGGCGATCAATTTTATTTATCGCCACCACATAAGGCACCCCCGCGTCTTTGATAGATTTTATGGCTTCAAGAGTTTGGGGTTTTACCCCTTCTTCAGCTGAAACAACTAAAATTGCAATATCGGAAATATTAGCCCCACGACTACGCATGGCTTGAAAGGCTTCATGACCAGGGGTATCTAAAAAGGTAATCCGGCGAATTCCGCCCGTTTCAGTTTTATGTTCCACTTCGTAGGCCGATACATGTTGGGTAATACCGCCGGCCTCGGAGGCCACAACATTTGATTGGCGAATATAGTCTAAAAGGGTAGATTTACCATGGTCAATATGACCAACCACGGCAATAACCGGTGGACGGGCAACAAGAGAATTAGGTTGTACAGTTGGTTCTGCCTTCATTTTATTTATTCAATTAAATCTAGTGGCTATTTTTTACTAGCAAGGTTGATAGCCTCTATTTCTTCAGTCGAAAGTTCGTGTTCGGAACTAAATTTGGACAGCGGTTTAGCATAAACACCTACTTTGTCACGCGAGTACAAACCAGATATAACTACACCGTTACCGTCTTCATCCATTAGGGCGGTAGCAAAACTTTGGTTGCCACCTAAATCGGCATATGGGTTAAAACGAAGGGTATGATAGCGTTGGAGGGTACTTCTTAAACGGCGGTAGATATCTTCAAAAAGCTTGTCGTCGTGTTTAGATTTGGCGACGACAGTGTCTACTGCTTGGCCTAGTTCAGCCATTATTTCTTCTAAATCTTGGCCTTTGCGACCAATTAACAACTTTTTTAATCGCCATTCTAGGCTAAGCACCCAAAAGGCGAGGACACCGATAATCCCTAATAGAAGGTAAATAACAAGGTTTTCTAGACCAAAAATCACAGTAGACGAATTATACGATAACTTAGGGTTTTTTGCAAAAAACCTAACTCTAGGTACAATCAAAGATATGTTTTTTCTAAAACCTAAAAAAAACAAGCGGGTCTATTTAGATACCGCCGCGGCCACGCCTGTTGATAAGCGGGTGCGTCGGGCGCTAGAGCCTTACCTGTCTTTTCAATTTGGGAACCCAGGTAGTATTCATCAGGAGGGAGTGTTGGCCAAACAAGCTGTGACTCAAGCGCGAATTATGGTAGCGCAATCACTGGTTTGTTTACCCGAAGAAATAATCTTTACTAGTGGTGGTACAGAAAGCAATAATTTAGCCATTGTTGGTACAGCCCTTCTTTATGAAAAAAAACATGGGCAACTGGGGCGGCTAATAACGACCGCCATTGAACATCGAAGTATTTTAGAGCCAGCGCAATATTTAAAAAGTCGAGGTTGGGATATTGTAATATTGCCGGTCGCCCCCGCTGGTAGTCTTGATCTTAAAAAACTAGAACAAGAAATAACTCCCAACACGGCTTTAGTGTCTTTAGGTTATGGTAATAATGAAATCGGTACCATTTTTCCGGTCCGAGAAGTGGCTAAAATTATTAGACGATTTAGAAAAAATAATTTAACCACCTATCCTTTGTTTCATTTAGATGCTTGTCAGGCACCGCGGTTTCTGCCACTTAGAACGGCTAAGCTGGGGGTGGATTTACTAACAATTAATGGCTCTAAAATTTATGGTCCCAAAGGATCGGGGGTTTTGTATAAAAGAAAAGAAATTGAGATTGCGGCGGTGGTTTATGGTGGTGGTCAAGAAAGTGGTATGCGTTCGGGGACAGAAAATGTCGCTGGGATAGTTGGCTTGGCCACCGCCCTATCTATTTGCACTAAGTTTGCTCTGGCAGAAAGTTTACAACTGTCAAAATTGCGTGATTATTTTTTTACTAAAATAAAAAAAGAAATAAGTGGTGTGATAATTCACGGGAGTGAAGATAATCGTTTGGCCAATAATATAAACCTAACTTTACTGGGGGTTGATTCAGAATGGGCGGTAATTCAACTTGATGAACGGGGTTTTGCGGTAGCGACTGGTAGTGCCTGCTCTTCCGGACAAAACGACGATCGACATGTGCTTCGGGCCTTATATGGTGATTTGGCGCCAGCCGAAGGTTCAATTCGCATTACTTTGGGAAGAGATATTACTAGTCAGGATATTGATAATCTTATTTGTGCCTTGAAAGAAATTTCTGTTTAAGGGGTAATAATATTGTATATGATGGTCTGTCTAAGCCATGTTATAATGTCAAAGGTTTATTAGATTTTTTTCACTAAAATTATGCATACCTTACCTAACTTACCCTATTCATTTGACGCCCTAGAACCCTATATTGATACTGAAACCATGAAAATACATCATGGTAAGCATCATCAAACCTATATTGATAAACTAAACATGGCTTTGGAAAAATATCCCGAACTAGCCGATAAACCGGTTGAGGATTTATTGCGAGATTTTTCAGTCATACCAGAAGAAATTAAAACGGCTGTCCGTAATCATGGTGGGGGACACGCTAATCATAGTTTGTTTTGGACTATATTAGGTCTAGGTAAGGAAAATAATTTACCCGAAGGTAAAATAAACGAAGCTATAAATTTAACTTTTGGAAGTTTTGCTGAATTTAAAAAATTATTTAGTGCTAGGGCTACCGGCCAGTTTGGGTCAGGCTGGGCTTGGTTAGTCCAAAACAGTTCTGGGATTTTAGAAATTGTTTCGCTACCAAATCAAGATTCGCCTCTAATATCAGGAGCGAGGCCTATTTTAGGACTCGATGTTTGGGAGCATGCCTATTATCTTAAGTATCAAAATCGTCGGCCCGAATATGTAGATAATTTTTTTAAGATTATAAATTGGCATGAAGTGGAGGCTCGTTTTGTCAAATTAACAGTTTGAAATCACATTTGTAATTTGGTTTTTTAAATCGTACAATGGCCATATGGATATTGAAGAACTAAACAAGAGTCAAATTATACTTCTTACCCTCATGGTTAGTTTTATTACTTCTATTGCCACCGGTATCGTGACAGTTTCTCTTATGGAACAGGCACCCGAGGGTATCACTAGAACTATTACCCATGTGGTTGAACGAACGGTTGAAACGGTTAAACCCGGAGGAACTCAAGTGGCGACCGTGATTAAAGAAGTGCCGGTTATTGTTACTGAAGAAGAAATGGTATTAAAGGCTATAAATGTCGCTTCGCCAGCGGTAGTAGCCCTTCAAACTGAAGCCGGTAACCGTGGTAAAATCCCGAGCGTCTTATTGGGCACTGCTTTTTTGGTTCGAAGTGATGGTTTATTTGTAACTAGTGGTGGTCTGGTTCAAATGGGTAAAACCTATGAAGCTGTTACTGAGGCTGGGGTAAAATATAGGGTGGCGGTGTCAATTGTCAGTCCAGGTGGGGAGATAGCGGTGCTTAAGGTTGTGCCTAGTGCGGAAAAAACTTTCACCCCGGTCTCCTTTCCCAACCCAGTTATCTTTAGCGAGGGGTCAATCACTATTGGCCAGTCGGTCATTGGTATTGGTTCTAGCGCCGGCGGAAATCACAATGTGGCTATGGGTATAGTTTCAAACATAATATCTCTACCACCAAGTACCGCCACTATTGTGGCTACCAATGCGTCCTCGGCGGAAAACATTGGTGGCCCACTAGTCGATATTCATGGCCGGGCGACTGGTTTGAATCTAACCGCCGGCCGGGCCTTAGGTAAGAGTGAGGTGCAAACCACTATTGACCTGGTTAAATAAAAATTGTACAATTAAAAAACTAAGGATCAGTTGGTTATAATTTAAAATCTTAAATTTAAAGTCGATGCCCCCATTTCAAAAATTTACTTCAAAGGCAAGGGAAGTTATTAGAAAGGCTCACGAGCTAGCTATTGAACGTGGTCAAAATCATGTTAATCCAACTCACCTTTTAGCGTCTCTCCTGTTGCAGGAAGAAAGCACAACTATTTCTATCATCGACAAACTTGAAGTCGATAGCTTGATGCTCACTGATTATATTTTGGATTTGATGGAGACCCCGGAGGGTGCGAGTGTCGCTTCACCGTCTTACCAAATTTATCTCACCCCTGAGCTGGTGCGGATTTTTGACACAGCCTCTAAAGTGGCCGCCAATTTTAACGATGAATTTGTTTCGACCGAACACCTACTATTGTCGATTTTAGACGTGGTCTGTGATGCGCGTGATATTTTAAATCGTTTTCGAGTGACTAAAGAGGGGGTGACTAAAGTCATCGAGGAATTGCGGGCGGGTAATGTGAAAGACATTGATCAGCCCAAAAAGAACAAAGCCATTGAAAAATTTACGCGCAATTTGACCGATCTGGCACGCCTCGACAAACTAGACCCAGTTATTGGCCGGGAAGAAGAAATTCGCCGGATTATGGAGATATTGTCTCGCCGGACCAAAAATAATCCAATCTTGATTGGGGAAGCTGGGACTGGTAAGACTGCGATTGCCGAGGGGCTGGCGGTGCGGATTGCCAAAGGGGATGTTCCAGAATCATTAAAGGATAAGGAAATTGTTTCTCTTGATCTTGGACTTTTGATTGCGGGTACAAAATATCGGGGTGAGTTTGAGGAAAGACTAAAAAACTTGGTTAAAGAAATTGAACGAGCTAATGGCCAAATAATTTTATTTATTGATGAAATGCATACTTTGGTTGGAGCTGGTAGTGCTGAAGGGGCAATCGATGCTTCTAATATGCTTAAACCAGCTTTAGCTCGGGGTGAAATGAGGGTGATTGGAGCCACCACTTTAAAGGAATATCAAAAGCATATTGAAAAAGATCAGGCTTTAACTCGTCGTTTCCAGCCAATTCATGTTGAAGAACCTTCGGTTGAAGACGCGACGGCCATTTTGCGTGGTTTGAAAGATCGTTATGAACTTCATCATGGTGTTCATATTACTGATGATGCCATTATTTCAGCGGTCAGCTTGTCATCGAGATATATTACCGATCGTTTTTTGCCCGACAAGGCTATTGATCTAATAGATGAGGCGGCATCAGCCCTCCGTCTACAATTAGAAAATAAACCAGTAGAATTGGAAGATTCAGAGCGAAAAATAATGCGTTTAGAAGTGGAAAAAGAGGCGATGAAAAAAGAGGTGGAAATAAATAGTGACACTAACGCTAAGAACCGAATTAAAGACATTGAAAAAGAAATCGGGGACTTAAAGGAAAAGACCGCTGAGCTGGGATTACGTTGGAAAAATGAAAAAGAAGTTATTGGGGAGATGCGAACTGACAAGGCCCGACTGGAAGCCTTGCGTTTTGAAGCCCAAGGAGCCGAGTTGCGTTCGGATCTGACCAAGGCCGCCGAAATCCGCTATGGGGAAATTCCTAATTTGGAAAAAGACATCAAGACTAAAGAGATCAAGCTTAAGCGTCTGCAGAGTGCCCGCCGAATTCTGAAAGAAGAAGTGACCGAAGAAGAAATTGCGCGCGTGGTTGCGCGCTGGACCGGTATTCCGGTGGTTCGGATGCTTGAAGAAGAGGCCGAAAAACTAGCGCGGATGGAAGACGGCTTGAAAGGCAAAATTCGGGGCCAGGATGAGGCGATTATGAAAATTTCCGCCGCCGTCCGGCGTAGTCGGGCGGGCATTTCTGATCCCGATCGGCCCATTGGTTCGTTTATTTTCTTGGGCCCGACGGGGGTCGGCAAGACCGAGTTGGCCCGTAAGCTCGCCGAGTTTATGTTTAATGACGAGAAAGCCCTGATTCGGGTTGATATGTCGGAATATATGGAAAAGTATTCGGTCTCGAAAATGATTGGTTCGCCCCCGGGCTATGTGGGTCACGAGGAGGGTGGGGCGCTCACCGAGATGGTTCGTCATCGCCCGTATTCGGTGTTACTTTTTGACGAGATTGAAAAAGCTCATCCGGAGGTCTTCAATATTTTACTCCAAGTGCTCGACAATGGTCGCTTGACCGACTCGAAGGGACGAGTGGTCAACTTTAAAAATACCCTGATTATTCTGACTTCCAATATTGGTAGCCAGTTTATGAACAAATTCCAAAAAATAGGATTTGGTTCGGGTGGTGAAGAAACCCGTTTTGGTGAAGTGAAAGAAAAAATAATGGAAAATCTTAAAGACCACTTCAAGCCGGAGTTCTTAAATCGTCTCGACGACATTATTATCTTCAATCCACTAACATCGGAAGTAATTCGGGATATCGTAGCGATTCAACTAGATATTGTCCGGAAACGTCTGTTGTTGAAGGGGATTAAACTGGAGATTTCGGAAGAGGTGCTAGCCTTTATGTCTAAAGAGGGCTTTAATCCAGAATATGGGGCTCGGCCGTTGAAGCGGTTAATTCAAAATCGTATCCTCAACAAAGTAGCTGAGTTTATTATTTCCCGGCGGGTGGAAAATGGGGGCATTGTCAAAGTTTCGATTCGCGACAATGAACCAGTAATTGAGTTAAAGAAAAGCTACAGCGCGCGGAGTGGTAAAAAGACAAATGAGTATACGTCCACGGTATAAAAACCACTGGTAATTATTTGGTAAATAACCCCCGCCAACTTTGTTGGCGGGGGTTTATTTTTTTTTATTAATTACTAATTGATATCATCACTATACTCTGCTAGAATATAAAGGTGAACACAAAACAAAAAGGAGACATTGCAATAGGTAATGCCATTCGGTATTATCTAGGAACTGGATTTGAAGTTTGCCTACCTATCGGAGACAAACGACATTACGACTTAATAATTGAAAAAGATCGAGTATTAAGGCGCGTCCAAGTAAAATATGCTGGGTTGTATGGTAATGGGCATTGTATTGCGAGTTTGCGAATAACCGGGGGCAATCAATCCTATAACTATGCGAAAAAATATGAGGATAATGCTTTCGATGAACTTTTTGTCTATAGTGAAAGACAAGAATGTTATGTAATTCCTTGGGATAAAGTTGTCTGTCGTAATGCAATTACTGTGGATGATAAAAAGTACGCATCGTATAAGTGTTAAAGTGTAGTGAATTAAAATGCGTCGGTGACGGAGTGGTCAATCGTACCTGACTGTAAATCAGGCGCCTTACGGCTACGCAGGTTCGAATCCTGCCCGGCGCACAAAAAAACTGCGAACGACAAATCTCGTCCGCAGTTCGTGCCAGGTAAATAATTAGGAGTTTCGACAACGGGGACATTCGCATGGAAATGGATGAACTTGTCCTACAAGCCGATGTTTACGTGGGCTGTCCTCATCGGCCTTGGCTAGTTGAGCTGCGAGAGCCTTACTACCTTTTCCAGTTTTTCGTTGTCCTAATGTCGTAGGTTTTTTGACTTCTGGCATTTGTATCACCCCTTTCTTTTGAAATAATAGAAGAGTCGAGGATGATTG
>CAYHFD010000027.1:0-8206 GCA_964355855.1 uncultured Candidatus Saccharibacteria bacterium
GATCGGTCACTCCTTCATCCTACCCCGAAGCAAGCTTACGGGGAAATCTTTTTGAGTATAAAGTATAGCGTATTTAGTATAAAAAATAAAAAATTCAACTTGTATCCCAACCAAGCGAGGAAATGTTTTTCGCCGAGCCTTGCACCTATTACCCACCCCAGCGAGCTTCTTCTTTTCAATATTTAGACACTCAGTGTCTAACATTTAGACTTGAATGATTGAAATGAAAAAACTCATTGCGTGGCCCAATTTTAAACCCATACTTTTCCATTATAGATTTAACCTTCACCTGAAGATTATGATATTGTTCACCCTCTTCATCTGTTCGATCTTTATAAAAATCGGTTAGGAGCGACTCCGGACCATCTCCTCGACTTCTCATCATTATCTCTTTATCCTCTTCTTGATCCCACAAAGCTACATCTAGGGCTTTACCAGAAGCATGGGGCATATCTTTTATATTCAAAAGTTTATCGGCCATCTCTTGGCCATATTTCTCTACCCTTTTGTCATAGACCAAACGATACAATTCTGCTGACCGGTAACCTTCTTTTATGTAAAGTCTACAATTTAAAGTCTCTTGGAATTCCCAATTGATTTCTTGAAGAGTCGAGATAATATCTTTGTGGACTTGAACACGGTCACTCGTTAAACCAACGGATATAAGCTCGTCTTTAGATATTCCATAGTCAGCAAATCTGTACCAATAAAAATTACTTCCGAGCAAACCGTATTCGTCAATATAAACTAAATCTTGGTTCATACTTTATTAATTAATTCTCCAACCAAGCGAGCATAGTCTCGTGGCGGAGACTCCGCAGGCGGGTAGCCGAGGCTGAAGAAAAAGTCAGCAGACTTTTATCTGTGCTCCGCCACGAGAGCTATGCGAGCTTATTCCCACCCCTTTTTCTCCAACCCCCCTTTCGCCGCTTCTTGTTCCGCCTCTTGTTTGGAATGTCCCTCGCCTTCGGCGACTAGGTCCTCTTTCAGATAAACACCAACGGTAAATCTTTTGTTATGGTCTGGCCCAATCTGCTTCAATACTTCGTAGGCCGGCGTCACCCCTTCAATCTCTTGGGCTTTTTCCTGAAAAAAACTTTTGGCGTCCTGCCAAAGATTTTTGGAAATAATTTCTTTCATTAAATATAACAGATTGGTTGTAATAAATTTTTCCGCCACCGCATAACCAAGGTCAAGATAAATAGCCCCAATCACCGCCTCAAAAGTATTGGCTAAAATATATTGGCGGGCCCGACCCGTGTCTTTGGCTTCCCCTTTTGACAACAGCAAGTATTCGTTCATATTGAGCCGTTTGGCGGCATCAGAAATAGTGGTGGTGTTGACCAAAGATGCCCGATAGGCAGTCAGTTCGCCTTCGGGTTTGCCCGGATAAGTTTGGTAAAGATAACTAGTGGTGACCAACTCTAGCACCGCGTCACCTAAAAACTCTAACCGTTCGTTGTGGTCATGCTTCCAACTTTTGTGCTCATTTAAATATGACCGATGAGTAAAGGCCTGAATTAGAAGCTCAATGTTATTAAATTTTAAACCAGTCGCCTCGGCAAACTTTGTTGCATCTTTTTCCATTTTATTCGTGTCCATTTACTATTATTTTTATGGCTTTGGTGACAAATGGCACCACATCGTCATACATTTTTAAATCGGGGATATCTTCAATTTTAAACCAACCAGCATCGTCTAAACCACCTTTATTTTCACCCAATTTTAGACTGGCCAAATCTTTGGTCGTACATTTACCCAGAAAATAGTTGACCTGTTTTCTGATTTTACCTTTTTCTGGGTCAGAAGCGATATATTCGTTTTTACCAATCGGGTCTTGGACTTCAATAACCAGCGACATCTCTTCTTTAATCTCACGGGCCGTACCGGCTTCAACGGTCTCCCCCTCCTCGATATGCCCTTTGGACAAAGTCCAGTAACCAAAAATATCGTGCACCAAAGCCAGATATATACCATCTTCCGCTTGGCAATAAACTACCGCTCCCCCCAACTTTTCAATTGGCATTTCTTCGTAGGGCACATCTTTGGGCTTTTTCTTTTTGGCCGGAATATCATATTTTCCCGGTTCACCCATTTCCTTGTACACCGCTCCCAAAACACCATTGACAAACCGACCACTATTTTCGCCACCAAAAGTCTTGGCCAACTCAATCGATTCATTGATTGCCACCCGAGCTGGTACCTCTTTCTTATCACCAAACAAGAGTTCGTACAAGCCCAAACGCAAAACATTGCGATCGACAATCGCAATGTGCGGAATCGGCCACTCGGGAGCGGCTTTTTCGATAATAGCATCTAGTTTCTCTTGCTTGTCTACCACTCCGCCGGCCAGCTCGATAGCAAATTCAACATTTTCTAACCCAGGCGCTAGTTCATCGGCCACTCGTTTAACTATTGGGGTAATTTTAGACTTTGGCGAGTCATTGAAATCCCACTCGAACAGAGACTGCATCGCGATACTTCTCGATAGGTGACGATTGGCCATTTTTTTGTATAAAAGAGCTAACTAACTTTCTGCTAAAACAAAATATTTTATTATTTACCACCAACTCCTTGACCCGCCTTTTCTTTAGTCTTTCTTTTTGCTTCTTTCTTTTCCGCTTTGGCAACAACATCAACAACTTCCTTTCCGCGGTATGTCCCACAGTTGAGACAGGCCCGGTGGCGCAAATGGGGTGCCTCGCACTTGGGGCACTTCGAAAGACGGGGCCCAGTAAGAGCGTGGTGCGACCGACGATTGGCCGTATGAGCGTGGGTATGACGCATTCGGACTGACATATGGAAAACTATATAGCAAAACCCCAAAAAAGGCAAATGAATAGCCGTGCCTGTCTCTCGACAGTCACGGCTATATTTTTGAAAAACAGGCAGGGTCTCAGTTGGTGGGAACCACCCCCGAGAACCAGCTCCGACTCCGGACGAGATTAACCAGGTGCTGAAGAGCAACCCGGTGAGAACGGAATAAGCCGTCCGCAGACAAAGCCTCGTCCACCGGCATCCAGAAGGAAGGTCCGAGTTGTTCCTCTTCGCCATCGGCTTGCCAGGTTGTCCGAATCTCGGCCGGATCAACCAGCTCGACAACGTAAAAAACCTGGTCATGGTCCGCCCGGCCCGGTGTCCGAAGCTCCTTCCTAAAGACTTCCACCGCTCTGGAAATCTGGCAACCGGACTCGACGGGAAACTCGCGCCGCAGGGCCTGTTCTGGGCTTTCTCCGGCCTCACTATTCCCTCCGGGAAACTTTCTGTCACGCTTTCCCCGGCGGTCATATTCGAGAACCAGAACCTCGTCGATTCTGGTCAAGGGGTTTAACCGCAGGGCAATCCCAGCGGCAAAGAAACGGGCTGTGTCAAAATTATCATTTTCGGTCAAAGTTATCACCTCCTTTCAAGGTTGACCGACAGCTTTTATCCTCTTATATTGTAGCAGATTTAAGTATTTTTGTCAATCGGTTAATGTAAAAAAGTCTTACGATGAATAGCACATTGACCATTTTTACGAATTAGGTCATAGTGGGCTTTTGTCCCATAACCCTTGTGTCGAGCAAAATCATAACCGGGATATTTTTTACCTAGCCGGACCATCAGCCGGTCACGGCTGACTTTTGCCACCACTGAAGCCAGAGCAATGACCGCCTCGGTTTCATCGCCTTTTATGATAGTAGTCTGCCAAATATAGACGACTGGCGCCCGCAAAAGACCATCGAGGCGAACTTCACACTCTTGGGGTGAAATTTTTATCTTATTTAAAACTTGGACGATGCCATTTTTTATCGACTGATTAATACCCTCGCTATCTATTTTTTCGGCTTCGATATGAGCACAAGCAAATTTCAGCCAACCTGCTTTTTGTAAAATATTTAATTCGGCCAAAATTGCTTCCCGCTTTTTGGCCGACAGTTTTTTAGAATCTCTGACCCCACCAGCAAAAAATTTATTTTTTAGAAAATTTAGTTTTTTTGATTCTATCGCCAGAAGCCCCACGGTCACTGGCCCCGCCAGTGGCCCGCGCCCCGCTTCGTCTACCCCAATTAGCCATCTATAGTGCTGGAAAGAACTTTTTGTATGAGAAAAATCCTTTATTAAACTCATATCTTCATAAAAGTCTCAAGTATCTCATCACAGGCATTAATATTAGTCCTTTTCTTATCATCTCCCACACCTCTGGTGTATGGAATTGAGCAAGTTAATGATATTAAATTTTTTGGGGTCTTTGTATAAAGACGATAACTTTTTTTGTCCTCAGCAAACTCACCCAAACCAGTTGCCACGTAACATTTACCATATGTTTTGTCGAAAATTTTATTCATCAGTGGCACAGATTTTAACTCAATGGAACATATAGGTGATGCTTCTATTTCGGCAATTGACGAATCAGGAGAATGAAACCAAATTTCCAAAACAGTTTTAGGGCTCTTATAGAGTCCATCTTTCTCCCAGACAAGCAACCTAGAATATTCTGTATCGTCTAATAAATTTTCATTAACTTCCCATCCTTTTGGATAAGAGAAGCTGATTCCTAGAATAGAATTGCGATAGATTTTATTTTGAGGTGAAGCTATAAAAATAATAATCAAGACGGCTAAGACCAATAGGACCAGTATAATATTCTTTACCATCCTATTCTGAAAGTATTTTTTCATTTTTTTACAATAACAATATTAAATTAGAAAAATAAGATTCATCAATGTAAATAGTATATCTAATACACACAAGTATAGCACAAAACAAATTCAAAATATCAAAAATTTCAATATTCGAAACATTTAGAATTTGGATTTTGATGCTTGTTTGGGATTTGGTGCTTGCTTGCCCGCCGAAGCCTCGGCGTAGGCGGGGAATTTGCCTGTCTGCCTGCCCGCAGACAAAGAATTTGTTATACTCCAATCATGTCTTTCGTCCACCTCCACACCCATAGCCACTATTCCCTGCTTGACGGTCTATCAAAAATCGATGCTTTAGTAAAAAAAGCCAAGCAATATGGTATGCCCGCCATCGGTCTCACCGATCATGGCACCATGTATGGGGTTATTGAATTTTATGAAAAATGTGTCAAAGAAGGTATAAAACCTATTATCGGCGTTGAAGCCTATGTCGCCGTCCGTAGTCGCCACGATAAAGAAGCGGGGATTGACTCTAAACGCTACCATCTAACTCTATTGGCCCAAAACACAGCCGGCTATCGTAACCTAATTAAACTCACCACCCTTGCCCACACCGAAGGCTATTATTACAAACCACGAGTTGATAAAGAATTACTGCGCGAATGTGCCGAGGGTCTTATCTGCCTATCTGGTTGCCCTGGTGGCGAACTAGCCGAAGCGTTAGCGGCCAACAACCTCGACCGTGGTCGCAAAATTGTTGCCGATTGGCTCTCTATTTTTGGTAAAGAAAATTTATATCTAGAAGTAATGAACCACCCCGAAGTTGAAAATATTCAAAATATTCACGCTGGTTTAAAAATATTAGCCCAAGAGTATAACTTGCCATTTGTGGCTACCTGGGACTCACACTATATAGAAAAAAATGATGCCGAGGCCCAAGACACTTTAGTGGCCATCAACACTGGAACGGAAGTTGGCCAAAGCAGGATGTCGATGAAAGCCGGTGACTATTCTTTTATTGATCCAACCGAAGCAGAAAAAATTTATGCCGATTGGCCCGAAGCGGTGGCCAACACGGTTAAAATTGCTGACCGTTGTAGTTTGGAAATAACTTTAGGTAAATTTGTTTTTCCAGAATTTCAAATTGAAAAAGACGAAACCGCTGACAGTCAGCTAAAAAAATTGGCCCTCAAGGGTCTGGCTAAACGTGGTCTCGGACAAAGCGAAGAAGCCAACAAAAGACTAGAGTATGAATTAGATATTATAAAATTTAAAGGTTACGCTGGCTACTTTTTAGTGGTAGAAGACCTTATCCGCTACGCTCGCGACCATGATATTTATTACAATATTCGCGGTTCGGTGGCCGGTTCAATTACCACTTACGCCCTAGATATTACCAAACTTGACCCGATTGCCTATCAAATCCCTTTTGAACGATTTTTAAACCCCGAGCGACCATCGGCCCCGGATATCGATATGGACTTTGCCGATAATCGTCGTGACGAAATTATTGAATATGCCAAACAAAAATATGGCGCCGATAAAGTGGCCCAGATTGGAACTTTTGGGACAATGATGGCCCGCGGTTCGGTGCGTGATGTGGCCCGGGCTTTAGGTTACCCCTATTTAGTCGGCGATCGGCTATCTAAAATGATCCCCATGGGCTCACAAGGGTTTCCGATGACTATCGACCGCGCCATGGAAATGGTACCCGAGCTAAAGGAGGCCTATGACAATGAAAACGACACCGCTAAAATTTTAGACCTCGCCAAAAAAATTGAGGGTTCAGCGCGCCATATTTCCGTTCACGCGGCGGGTGTCGTAATTGCCCCCTCTCCCCTTTTGGAATATGTACCAATCCAATGGGACCCTAAAGGTGAATCACTAATCACCCAATATGACATGTATAGTGTGGGTGAAGATGGGGTGGGGCTGACCAAGTTTGATTTTCTTGGTTTGCGCAATCTGTCAATTTTGGCCGATACGGTTAAATTGGTCGCCAAAATCTATGCCAAAAAAGTTGACCTCGAAACTATTCCGATAGACGACAAAACCACTTTCGAGATGCTCGCTCGAGGTGAAACCGAGGGTCTGTTCCAATTAAACGGCGCCGGTATGACCCGTTGGCTAAAAGAACTTAAACCAAACACCATACATGACATAAACGCCATGGTGGCCCTGTACCGCCCGGGACCGATGCAATTTATTCCCGACTATATTGCAAGGAAACACAATGCCAAACTTATTTCCTATCTTGATCCAGCGCTGGAAAATATCTTGAAACAAACTTACGGCGTGTTGGTGTACCAAGACGATCTTTTGATTATGGCTCACGACCTCGCTGGCTATACTTGGGGTGAAGTGGACAAATTTCGCAAGGCGGTTGGAAAAAAGATCCCGGAACTGATGGCCGAACAAAGAGAAAAATTTATCAAGGGTTGTATTGAACACACCGGTTGGACTAAAGAAAAAGCGACCGAGGTCTGGACTTGGCTTGAACCATTTGCGGCTTACGGTTTTAACAAAGCCCATTCGGCTTCGTATGGCCGAGTGGCTTATCAAACTGCCTATATGAAAGCCAACTTTTCCGTTGTCTACATGTGCGCCTGTCTGACCGCCGAATCAGGTGATATTGAACAAGTAGCGATTTATGTTGATGAGGCTAAAAGAATGGGTATAAAAATATTACCGCCAGATGTAAATGAAAGTTTTGGTTATTTTACCGTCGTCGCTGAACCAGATAAAACTGTGGCCGACAGTCGAGCCATTCGTTTTGGCTTATACACTATCAAAAACTTTGGTAAAGATATTGGTGATGCGATTGTGGCCGAGCGAAAAAAAGGTGGCCCATTTAAAACTTTTGCTGAATTTCTAGATCGCATTAACCATAAAAATTTAAACCGTAAATCTCTTGAAGCCCTAATCAAATCTGGCGCTCTCGACTCGCTGGGTGAAGAACGAGGTACCATGCTTGGCAATATTGAAATCGCCTTGGAATATGCCAAGCAAGCCATCCACTCTGGTGGCCAAGATTCACTGTTTGGCGAGATGACCGACCAGTCTAGCCTCCCCGCTTTTCGTCTAAAACTCTATCCGGCGATTGAAACTAAAGAACGTCTGGTTTGGGAAAAAGAATTGCTGGGCTTGTATATTTCTGGTCACCCCTTAGATGCTTTCCGGGCTAAATTTTCTCGTCTAGAAAATACTATTAACCACAACAAACATTTGCCCGACGGCACTTCAACCACCGTGGGCGGAATAGTGGAAGAAGTAAAAGTTATCTACACCAAAAAAGGTGAAGCGATGGCCTTTGTGCGAGTTGCGGATCTGACCGACAAATTGGAAACGGTCTTTTTTGCCGATCGTTATCAAAACTTTAAAAGTATTTTAGTACCAGATACTTGTATCGCCTTAAAAGGTAAAATAAATTATCGTAATGGTGAGCCAAGTCTTTTGGTGGAGGCGGTGAAAGTTTTAGAGTGACGCTCACATTTCTAATTTTTGGACTGGGGACGCTTCGTAAATTGGAAATTAACTACCTCGCAGCAAGCTGACGAGGTATATTGCTATCATACCACGCCTTC
>CAYHFD010000028.1:0-7848 GCA_964355855.1 uncultured Candidatus Saccharibacteria bacterium
AGGCGTGGTATGATAGCAATATACCTCGTCAGCTTGCTGCGAGGTAGTTAATTACAATTTAGCCATGCTTTTAAGCGATTTAAAACAATTCAATCTGCCCGACGAGCCGGGGGTGTATTTTTTCACCCGAAAACTCAAAAATGAGTACGGGCAAGAGCAAGGAAAGAAAACCTTGTATATTGGTAAGGCTACTTCGCTCCGCGACCGCGCACGAAGCTACTTTGGGCGTGATTTGGTGGCCACTAGAGGTGGAGTGATTGTCAGAATGGTCGCCGAGTGCGACGGGCTAGAGTTCAAGACCACCAATTCGGTGTTGGAGGCGCTTATTTTAGAAGCGGCCCTGATCCGTAACCTCAAGCCTAAATATAATACTCTCCAAAAAGATGATAAGAGTTATTGGTATGTGGTGGTTACTAAAGAAACCTGGCCTCGGGTACTCTCGGTACGAGAAAAAGACTTGGCCACCGAAATCGAACCAGAAAAAATCAAATATCATTTTGGGCCTTTTCCTAATGCTAGTGAACTAAAAGAAGCCCTAAAGATTATCCGCAAGATTATTCCGTGGCGTGACAAGTGTGAACCTGCCAGTGGCAAGCCCTGTTTTAATGCCCAACTTGGGCTGTGCCCGGGGGTGTGTTGGAACTATTACCAATCGAGATTATTTAAAAAATATCCGTCACCTCGCATTATTTTTTCAAGGCAAGACTAGCGTGTTGCTTAAAACATTGACCAAAGAAATGACCGTTGAAGCTAAGAAGAAAAATTTTGAGCAGGCGGGTAAAATCCGCAATCAAATTTTTGCTCTCACTCATATCAATGATATGGCCATGATCAAAGAAAATAGAGAAACGCGTGGAGTAAGAATCGAGGCCTTTGATATTGCCCACCTTTCCGGTAAAAACACAGTTGGGGTGATGACGGTTGTTTTGGGTGGGACGCCCGAAAAAGGGGCCTACCGCCAGTTTATTATAAAAGGCAAGGGGAATGATATTGTAAATGACACGGCAAACCTACAAGAGGTATTAGAGCGTCGTCTGGCCCATAAGGAGTGGCCCCTGCCAGTGCTGTTTGTTATTGACGGTGGTAAGGCTCAACTAAATATAGCTAAAAAAGTTTTAGCTGAAGCGGGCTACCAGATACCGGTTGTCGCGGTGACCAAAGACGACAAACATCGACCGAAAGAAATAATTGGTGACAATATACCAGCGCGCGATTTTGAGACGGACATACTGCTTGCCAATGCCGAGGCGCACCGTTTTGCGATTGCTTTTCATCGGCGGCGTCTTAATCGGGGATTACTTTGGCGACAAGAAAAAAAATAGTCTATATAATTTAGTTAATGTTAACCGAAGTGGATAGTTTAAAAGCTGTAGCTTCCGGGCGTTTTATTTTCGCTCGGTGGTTTCTTCTTTTTGCTGGTATTCTAGCAATTGGTTTATTTTCATATTTTAATAATGCTCACGATTTAGTTTCTTTGTCGTCGGACGGCCCCCTAATTGCCATTTTGTTTGTAGTTGGTATTTTAAATATTTTATTTTTAATGATCTACAACTGGTCATTAAGGCACAATTCGTATGCTTGGTTGAGTTTTCTGAATGTAGTCCAGTTGGTTATTGATTTTGTTGTAATATTTTTAGCTCTAATTTTGGTTGACGACCCAACTGGATTGTTACCACTTTTATTTTTTATTCCAATTATTGAATCACTTTTTATTTTTGAATCAGCCGTGGCGCTGGTGGTTTCTGTTTTGTCGGCCGGGGTCTTAGTGGCTTTACCATATTTACCACCCCTAAATATTTCACTATTAGAAGGGATTGTCAGCTTTAATCTTTTGCCGGCGGATAAGATTTGGCAGGTAGATCATCTGTGGATTATCGCTTTGGCCTATGTCTTATTTACCATATTGATGTCCTATTTTATGGATATAGTGGTAAGTCTTGGTCTACAGACAGTCCGTCAACCCAAGCGGGCTAGTGGGGAAATGCGTTCACCGGCGAGTGAAGCTATTCAAGCTGAATGGATAAGAAAATACAGCAAAAAATTGGAAGAAAGCAATCGTCTTCTTCGGTCTAAAGAAATAGAGCTAACTTTAGCCAACGAAGAACTAGAAGCCTTAGAAAATGCTAAATCAGAATTTATTTCGGTTACTACCCACCAGCTACGAACACCCCTTTCAGCTATTAAATGGACTTTTAATATGATCATTACCGAGCAGTTGGGAAAAATTAATGAGGAGCAAAAAGAATTTTTAGAAAAAGGCTATCAAAGTGCCTTGCGCATGATAAGTATTGTAAACAATTTGGTTCATATTGACCATGCTACCGCCAAAAAGGAAGATTACAATTTCGTGGCGACCGATTTAGTCCCCTTGATTGAAAATGTAATGTTTGAGTTTTCTAACCAAGCCGAAAGCAAAAAAATTGCCCTTACTTTTAATCGGCCTGGTAATAAACTTCCACCAGCGGAGATTGATGAAAATAAAATCAGAATGATGCTAGAAAATCTTATAGACAACGCCATTAAATATACCCCCACTGGTGGAAAGATAACCATTACCCTTGCCGATGAAAAGCTAAATAGTGCTCAACCGGCGTTTAATATATCCGTGGCCGACTCTGGGGTAGGTATCCCGCAAAATGAGCAAAATAAAATATTTCACAAGTTTTTTCGAGCCACAAATGCGCGGAGAGCTGAACCAGACGGCAGTGGTATTGGTCTATATATTGCTAGGGATGTGGTGGTTCGCCACCAGGGAACAATGCGATTTGAGAGTCTAGAGGGTAAAGGCACCACCTTTTTTGTGGTATTACCTATTCATCAAAAAGACCAAGCTGGGGTATAATAGGTTTATTAATTATTTGTTAACTAATTCTATATTATGAGTGATGGTACAGCTAAAAAAATACTAATTGTCGAAGATGATGAGTTTCTTCGTTCTTTAACCGCCAAAAGATTAGAAAAAGAAGGCTATCAAATTAGTATCGCGGCCGATGGCGCATTGGCTTTAACTGGGCTTACGACCGAAAAACCCGATTTAGTTTTACTTGATCTTTTGCTTCCCAATGTTAATGGTTTTGAGGTTTTGGAAAAAATGGAAAAGAAAATGCCGGTGGTGGTTTTTTCTAATCTTGGGCAAAAGGAAGATATTGAAAAAGCCAAAAGTTTGGGGGCCGACGATTTTCTGATTAAAGCCAACTTCACCCTTGACGATGTGGTGGCCAAGGTCAATAGTTATCTTAAAGGTTAATAATATAAATCGCCCATGGCGAAAACTCGAGTTGGAGTAATAAGAGGTGGTAGGGGGGCAGAATATGACGTCTCTTTAAAAACTGGTTCTCAAATTCTCTGTACCTTGCCAGAAAATAAGTATTTACCCATTGATGTCCTAATAACTAAAGACGGACTATTGCATATTTTTGGTGTGCCTATTTATCCCGAACAGCTAGGTGACTATATAGATGTCGCTTTCATTGCCTTGCATGGTGAATATGGAGAAGATGGTGGTATCCAGGCATTCCTCGATGAGTTAAGGTTGCCTTATACTGGTTCGGGTAAAGTCGCATCGGCCTTGTCTATGAACAAAGATGCTACTAAAAAAATTCTTAAAGATGCTGGTGTCAATGTTCCCTACGGTGTTTTAATTCAAAATAAAAATGATACCCAAGAAGGAGCAAAATTTATTTTTAATAAAATTTCTCCACCATGGGTAATAAAGCCCAACGACCGTGGGTCTTCGATCGGACTGTCTTTGGCCAGAAATTTTACTGAATTATTGCAGGGGATAGAAAACTGTTTTACCTACACCGACACCGTTTTGGTTGAAGAATATATTCGAGGAAAAGAAGCAACTTGTGGTGTGATAGATAATTTTAGGCGTGAAAATTTGTATTCACTTATGCCAATCGAGGTTATAAGAACTGACCATCTCCATATTTTAACCTACAACGATAAATATTCCGGAAAATATAGTGGTCTGTGTCCCGGAAGATTTTCCAATGAACAAAATATTGAGCTTCAAAAATTAGCGCGTGATATTCATAATACTATGGGCCTAAAACATTATTCTCGCAGTGATTTTGTTGTGACAGATGGTGGCGGTATATATGCTTTAGAGGTAAATGCTTTGCCGGGGTTAACCGAGGACTCGCCGCTTCCCCAAGGTTTATTGGCCGTTGGGTCCACTCTGTCCTATTTTATCGACCATCTGGTCGAGCTTGCTCTATCGGAAAAAAGGGGTATCATGTCTAAATAAATTTACTCGTCTACTATTTATGAATAATTTAAATCGCAATATTTTGGTTTCCCTCGTTTTTCTGCTTATTTTATTGCTTTTTGCTGGTGGTTGGTGGTGGCGGGCTCAAGGCGAGCCAGAAGACTTGGTTGGTAGAATTAGTCAGGACCTATCTAAATTTGAGAAAATTATTAGTGGCTGCAGGGTGGTTGGGGATTTAAATGAACAGAAAGTCTGCGACAGTCAGCTTAAAAAAATTGAAGAAAAGCTGGCTACCTACGAAAAGGAGCTAATTAAAGCCCAAATGGCCACCGTTGAAACACTGTTGGGGTCTACTACACCAGCCAAGTAGGTTTTTACTTTTTAGACTCTCGTAGTTCCTGCCTGCCGGCAGGCAGGTAACGGACCCCAGTAGTACAAACTCGTCAACTCGTTTGACTACGGGGCGAGAAGTAAGTAGGTTTGGATGATGTAGGTAGAATTAAGTCCAGTTTTAAATTTAACTGCCCTCGTAGTTTAATGGATAGAACGCTGGCCTCCGAAGCTGGTAATGTCGGTTCGATTCCGGCCGAGAGCACACGAATATAATGAGTGGTTGTCGGTCAGAATTGAACCGGAGTGGGGTCGGGAGAACATATGGTCTCCCGTGGAGGAAGGCAGCGAGCGACCTGCCTACCGGCAGGCAGGAGCGAGTGTTGGAAAACCGTTGGTTTCCAAAGAGTGAGATATCCGGCCGAGAGCACCCAGATTGATTTTTAGGTAAGTTTTGCTATTATTTATCTTGTGTTCCATTGGGCCCTTAGCTTAGTTGGTAGAGCGCCTCATTTGCAATGAGGAGGTCATCGGTTCGAATCCGATAGGGTCCACCATATTTGATTTGCCGAAGAAGTTGCCTCGGGGCTTCGCCCCTCGGCATTGGTTTCCGCCAAGAAATTCCAGGGGGTTTTGAATTCCGCCAAAAGAATTCCCGCCGAAAGTCGGCGGTTCCCAAAAGATAAGGCTAGCAAAGAACCTCATCCTGAGCTAGCCAAAGTCGTAAAAAAGCGATGTTATGAAAATGGTCTAATTGTCGAGATAGGAGGATACTTCGATAATGTTTTAAGGTTTTTACCGCCACTTATTACTACGAAAAAAATTGCCGAAAACGGTCTAAAAATTTTTAAAAAAGCCACTCTCGAGAATTTTAGCCCAACGTCTTGAATTTTTTTGCAAAAAAAGCCATAGTTTAACCTATGCTTTCTATCGGCATTGTTGGCCTACCAAACGTGGGAAAATCCACGCTTTTTAATGCGCTCACTAAAAAAAGTGTGCCGGCCGAAAATTATCCGTTTTGTACGATCGACCCAGCGGTTGGTATTGTGCAGGTGCCAGACGAGCGCTTGTGGAAACTTTCAGATTTCTCTAAGTCCGCCAAAACTATTCCAGCCGTGGTGGAATTTACCGATATTGCTGGCCTAGTGAAAGGCGCCTCCGAGGGCGAGGGTCTTGGTAATCAATTTCTCTCGCATATTCGGGAGGTGGATGCTATTGCTCAAGTCGTACGTGTATTCGAGGATGGGAATATTATCCACGTGGCTGGCGGAGTAAACCCGATGTCCGATGTGGAGGTGATAAATCTTGAGTTAATCTTGGCCGATATGCAGTCGGTCGCTAAACGGCGGGTCAATATTTTGCGGGATGTAAAAAGAGGGGACAAGACGGCTGGAATTGAGGATAATATTTTAGCTAAAGTTCAGACCGAGCTGGAGGCGGGAAGGCTGGCCTCGACCGTTAGTCTAGATGAGGTGGAACAAGAAATTTTAAAAAGTATGCATTTACTTTCCGCCAAACCAATTTTATATGTCTTGAACAAAAAAAGTGGGTCAAAAACCGCTGACACGACCGAGTTGTTGAAATATATTGCGGAGGCTGGCGCTCAATCGGTGGAGGTAGATGCTAGTATTGAAAATGAGCTTTCGGCTCTCTCCGACGAAGATAAAGGGGTATTTCGCACCGAATATGGTGCCGAAGATGATGGGGTCAACAACCTTATCCGCCAAAGCTACAAGCTCTTAGGCCTTATGACCTACTTTACCACCGGCGCCGACGAGACTCGCGGTTGGACTGTGAAAGTGGGGGCAACTGCGCCCGAGGCGGGTATGGCTATCCATACCGACTTTAAAGAAAAGTTTATCCGCGCCGAAGTGGTCGCTTGCGACAAACTGCTCGCCGCCGGCTCCTACGCCACCGCCCGCGAAAAAGGCCTAGTCCGCACTGAAGGCAAGGAATACATAGTTAAGGACGGGGATGTGATAGAGTTTAAAATATAAAAATGTTAGAGAAAAAAATAATTAGAGAGATAGAGATTGGAAATAATGTAATTTTAGTTGGACCGGCTGATGCCGGAAAAACTTATTTTGTTGAAAATTGCCTGATTCCCAAGTTGAGAAAAATGTCCATTCCTTTTATTTTCTTTTTTAATTGTGAGGAGGTAGACAGTAATAAGAAAACAGGAGTTTTGATTATAGATGAGGTTGAAATATTATTTGATCAGGATTTTTTACAAAAACTTCATCCCGATGAATTACCTTATTATAGTGACGATTATCTCAAAAAAGTAAAAGGATGGCATAAAAAGTTATCAAAATTGGATGGCATGGTCTTGGGCGTGGTGACGAGAAATAAAAGAGAAGAAATAGACAATATTGTGCAGAATCTAAAATATTTAGAATGGAATAATAAGCTGGCTATAGGAATAGAATTTAAAATTTAGGTACGAGGGATTTGACATATTTTGATTTATATGCTACCATAACAACTGGTAGCATATACTACAAAAACCAACAAATCCAAAGGAGGATCATCTCATGTCAGAAAGATTCACAAAGGGCGACAAAGTTCGCCTAAAGAAGAAATCGTCGGTAACCCGTCTGTCCGCAGACGAGGTCTACACTATCGGAACAGTCCAAGATCTGTTTCTGCCCAACAAACACTATGTCGATCCCTATTGCTGGGACGATCCGAAGTGGAGCTGGGCTCGGGACAAAACTCGCCTTCAAGTCGCAGGTCATCAGCAGGTAGTCTATCTGGAAGGCGTCTTACGTCCGAAGATGGACATCCCGCCGATGAACGAAGATCCGGAAGGTCAAGGACGATACAGCTTCTCTGGAGCCTGGTTTGAAAAAGTGGCAGCATAAGCCACACGACCCATTGTCTCGAAACAGGAACCCCTGTCGCGAGATGGTGGGTTTCTGTTTTAAAAGATTAAGATATGATTATCTTAAGAGACCTAAACGGCATCCTAAATGGGTGCCGTTTGTTGTATCTATTTGTTTTCTATGTAAAAAAGTCATTAGTATGATTACAATCAAGACGGGTTTGACATATAAATAAGTCAACACTGGGCAATCGCCGATTTTCAAATATTTGTGAAGATGGTGGTGCTATAGAGTTTTTAAGATATAAAAAAAGCACCCCCCTGTAGCATCCTACAGATTAGTGCTCACCCGATTGATGAATATTTCCGCCAATGCCACAGCATTAGTAAGCTAGGGACGGGCTCTTTCCTTTTGCCAGTGCTAACACTATAATCAAAAAGATTTCCCCGTAAGCTTGCTTCGGGGTAGGATGAAGGAGTG
>CAYHFD010000029.1:0-7794 GCA_964355855.1 uncultured Candidatus Saccharibacteria bacterium
CTCCTTCATCCTACCCCGAAGCAAGCTTACGGGGAAATCTTTTTGATTATAACCCAAACTAATTTCAGATGAAAGTTATTTAAAGATTTGTTTGCGGTGAAGTTGGTGTGTTGATACAATATAGTCATGGATTCTGAAACTTCCTCCGAACCAGTAAAAATACCAACCCCACACGAATATTTAAAGTGGTCTGATTATGAATACGATCACTCCGACAAAACACCGGACTGGTTTTGGGTGGTTGGCATAGTGGGTCTAGTAGCCATTATTGGAGCTATGATTTTTAAAAACTTTCTCTTTGCGATTATTCTTTTAATCGGTACCCTAACCATAATGCTGTTTGGTGCTCGTAAACCAGAGTTTATCGAATTTGAAATAAACAAACGAGGAATAAAGGTTAAAAATGATTTATATCCTTTTGCCACTATTAAATCCTTTGCCTTAAAAGATGAGGAGGGGCCATACAAATTAATGATTGAATCAGACCGTTTGATTTTGCCACACATAATTATTCCCCTCGGTGACACTAACCCCGAAGATATTAGAAAAATTTTAAATCGATTTTTACCCGAAGAACCATTTCACGAATCGTTGGTAGATAAATTGTCTGAACACTTGGGTTTTTAGCTAAAACACGGAGAAGGAAATCCTCCGTGTTCGCTCGACCGCCTCTGGCGGTTTAGAGCCTAATGTGCTACTTTCTTGATGTAAGTTGACTGCTCCCGTAGTTCCTGCCTACCGGCAGGCAGGCAACGGACCCCAATAGTACAGCTTCGACTATTCGGCTGACTACGGGGCGAGAAGTGACCCATGTTAGTATACGAAGTATAATAGTTTCAAGTTCTAAAATTTATCTGCTCCCGTAGTTCAACGGATAGAATGCAAGCTTGCGGAGCTTGTGATGTCGGTTCGATTCCGGCCGGGGGCACACGAAGCAGGGCGGAGTGTGCCCCCGGAGCCAGCCAACTGCTTGGCTGGCGTCAGGAATCGAAAGACTTTTCGTTACCGAGCACCAGTTGAATTTTTCTGGTGCCTCGGTCGAAAAGTACCAGCCCCCGTAGGGGGGGGATTCCTGCCAAGAGCCGGGGTCGAGGAATTTTAGGAGCGACGGCGACTAAAATATCCGTGACCACAAAAAAGAAGTGGGGCGGTGCCCAGACCTTATTCGAGTGACGACGAGAACAAGAGTCGCGGGAGATTCCTGTTGGTAATAACCGCTTGTCTTGCGTCAGGAAAAGGTATACTGTTCCTGTAAGGAAAGATTCCTAACTCCAGGGATCAAACACTGTAATCCCCAAGGTCAAAATTCAATTCCAAAATTACAAATTTAATAATTATAAATTAACACCCACTTTATGAAACAACTAAATCCTAAAGCTGTATGGTTATTTTTCATCGGTTTTATTCTTCGTTGGTCTATTATTCTAATCATTGTCGGCTTTTGGCTCTTCTCTCTTATCATCGGCCTGACCAACGAAAACGGCGAGCTATCGTTATTGGCGTTAAATTGGCTGTGGCTCATTATCCCCGCTTTCTTTTTGTTATTTTTGTTCTTTTGGGTTTGGGCCAAGTTCACTTACCACTTTTACAAATATGAACTGATAGAAACGGGTTTTCGCAAAGAATCGGGTGTTATTTATAAAAAATATGTCACTATTCCTTACGACCGCATCCAGAATGTAGATATTTACCGTGGCATTTGGGCTCGTATTTTAGGGTTATCCGACCTACACATTCAAACAGCTGGGGCCAGTGCCACAGTTGGGCGCTACGGATTAATGGGCGCAGGTGCCGAAGGTCGCCTGCCTGGTCTATCTTATGATGTGGCCGAGGAACTGCGTGATGAGGTTATTGAAAGAGCTCGTCGCTCAAAAAATCAAGGGTTATAATAAACCAAAAAATCCGCTCTTGCGGATTTTTTGTTTTCTGTTTATTTAATTTCCTTCGCCTTCTTTATCGCCGCCGCTAGTCTCGATTTCTTACGGTTAGCAGTATTTTTTTTAATTACTCCCCGCTTGGCCGCTTTGTCAATAGCTTGGTAAGCAGCCGCCAGACCCTTTTCCGCTTCGGTGGGATTTTTAACAGTCAAAAATTTTCTGACAGCTTTGACGGTATCGTGCATTTTTTTCTTGCGTCCATCATTAAAAACGCGCTTGTTGGCACCCTTCCTTAGTTCTTTTTTAGCTGATTTAGTTATAGGCATGACAGAAACGATACCGCATTTAACTATAAATTGCAACCCCAAGCAAAAAACTAGCCCTGTACCCCAACACCATTATAGACAAAAATCAACGACCGTTAGAAAATAGCTATACCATCTGTTGTTTTACAAAGTAATCTAGACCAACCCAATCATATGATATGATTATTCTATGATTGGCTTTCTCCAAGGAAACTTGCACTACAAGGACGACAAAACAGCCATTGTCACCACTGGTGGCCTCGGCTATGTTGTATATTTGCCTGCCCATACATTGGCCCAGGTCGCTCTCGGCGCCGAAATCACCTTGTGGACCCACCTCGCCGTCCGCGAAGACGCCCTCGACCTGTTTGGCTTCACCGACCGTGAGGAACTAACTTATTTCAAATTACTTATTGGCATCTCGGGTATCGGCCCCAAGTCGGCCCTGGCTATTTTGTCGCTCGCTCCCCCCTCTACCTTGCGCCAAGCGGTGCTCGCCGGTAACACCGACTACCTCACCAAAGTGTCGGGCATCGGTCGAAAAAGTGCTGAAAAAATAATTATTGAATTGCGCGACAAGTTGGGGGCCATCGAAACCAGTGAGCTAATGCATGCCTCCGGCGACAATGACCTACTTGATGCCCTGTCGACCCTTGGTTACCAGCCCCGCGCTATTCGGGACATTATCCAAAAAATCCCCGCCACGGCCGACACCACCGACAAACGGATCAAAGAGGCATTGAAACTACTTAGCAACTCGCGGTAGTTGTAACCTCGGGCAATTTTTGCTAGTAATTTACCCAGACCGAACAGCCCAAGCCCACACCGAAAGGGGGTGATACTATTGATTTCTGCCAAAAGAAGACTGGCTATCGTCAGGGAAGGAAAGTTCCCAAAAGAGGAGTATGACTCTTGGATCAAGATTTTGATTTCTTCTCTGAAAAACTTGCCAGAACAAGCTGATTCAGGGCCCATACGTCCGAACATTACCGTGGTGGACAGTGTGGAAGAAGCTCATGAAATGGTTTCGAAGGGAGATATCGACATGGTGATTTTTGTCTCCTCTGAGATGGTCACCAAAGCCAATGAGCTGCGTCGAGAATTTTCCAAACTTTTCAGTCTGACTATTGTTGTACTGGGTGGCGACCCCAATACTGTCTGGGTCATCCCCAAGGCGGGAATGACATCCCCTGCGGACCTACTCCGACTTTAGGGATAACCATTCTCTCATCCCCCCGCCGTTTCGGTCCGGCGGGGTTTTCTTTTACTCCAAGACATTATGGTATGATTTATTAAATTATGTCTAATTTCACCATTAACGCTGTCGAAGGCCCACTTTACGACGATGAGCTAGCCACCCACGGCGCTCACTTTACCCAATCCTCTCTGTATCGACTTTGGCAAGAAGACCGCGGTTTTACGGTGGAACGGTTTGTGATTAAAGATAACGAAAAACCGATTCTTTTTTTTCAAGCAATTTCGGCCCCACTTTTTTTAGGAAAAAAGCAAATGTATTTGCCCCACGGACCAGTTAGTCTAACCGCCAATATTTCCCCCGCTTTAGTTTTGGCCTATAAAAAATTTTTGCTTGATATTGCCAAGGTACGGCGAGCAATATTTGTCCGCTTTGACCCAAGTTTAGAGATTACTACCAATTTTCACCAACACTTTTCTTTAGCACCCCAATTGGCCTATCACTCGACCCTCACCCAACCTCGTTACGAGTGGATACTGGATATTTCTGGCACCGAAGAAAAGCTGTTTGCTTCCCTACCCAAAGATACGCGCTACTCGATTCGCACGGCCGAGCGCCGTGGCGCGGAAACTAAAATAGAGGTTGAAAATTTCCTATCATATTTGGCTACATTTTATGAATTAATGACCGAGACTGCCGACCGCAACGGTTTCCGTCTTCACCCCAAATCATATTATGAAAAAGTATTTATTGAATCCGAGAAAAATCGTAAAGGTTTTCTGGTAATTGTTTCTTTTGCTGAACAACCCTTGGTGATAAATCTAATTACAATTTTTGGTACTACCGCTTTACATGTCTTTGGTGGCTCATCGTCTGCCCAGCGCGATAAACTTCCCTCTTATTTGGCCCACTGGACCGGTTTTTTGGCCAGTCGGAGCCGTGGAGCTTTGAACTACAGTTTTGGTGGCGTCGCCCACAATGAAGATAAAAAAGAAAGCTGGATTGACTTAACCGCTTTCAAAAAAAACTTCCCGGGGGTCGTGACCGATTTTGGCCCGATCTATGACTTGCCCATTTCTCGCCTGTGGTATTATCTCTATATCTTAGGTAAAATTTTCCGCCAAAAATGAACAAGCTAAAAAATCTGCTTAAAAAAATTATTCCCTCCTGGGTTTTTAGTATTTATCACTGGAAACTGGCTCTGCTCGGGGCCTTGATTTACCGCTTCCCCGCCCGCCACATAAAGGTGGTTGCGGTCACCGGCACCAAAGGTAAATCTAGCACTACCGAGCTTGTCAGCACCATTTTGGAAGAAGCGGGCTACAAAACTGCCCTAGTTTCCACTGTTCGTTTTAAAATTGGAAACAAAAGCCAGCCTAATCGCCTAAAAATGACCACCCCGGGTCGTTTTACTCTTCAAAAACTCATTCGCGAAGCGGTGGATGCTCGCTGTGATTATATTGTTTTAGAAATCAGCTCGGAGGCCACCAAACAATTCCGCCATAAATTTATTGCCTTTGACGCCCTCTTGGTGACCAACCTCTCTCCCGAGCATATCGAGTCTCACGGTTCGTTCGCCAAATATAAAGCGGCTAAACTAAAAATTGCTCAGGCTTTGGAAAATTCTTCCAAACCAAACAAAGTTTTGATCACCAACGGCGATGACCCAGCTCTGGACGACTTCCGAAAAATAAATATTGCGACCAAAATTGCCACTCATTTGGCTGATGCCAACCCCCACGCCCTTTTGGTTGACGGTCTTTTTTTCACCTATGCCAGTCAAAAAATTCAGACCAAATTAGTCGGTGAATTTAATTTATATAATATTCTCTTGGCTATCGCCTACGTCAAATCACAAAACATCGGAATAGATAAAATAAAATCGGCGATGGAAAAATTTTCTGGCATACCTGGTCGACTAGAACTAGTCACACCAACTGATCCGTCCCTCATCCGTCTCCAAGATTTTAAAGTCATTGTGGATTACGCCCATACCGCCGACTCTTTGCAAAAAGTCTATGAGATTTACAAAGACCACCAGATCATCGCCGTCTTAGGTGGCACCGGTGGTGGGCGTGACACCGACCGCCGGCAGATTATGGGCGGACTAGCCGACAAATATGCCAGTTTCGTCTATATTACCGATGAAGACCCCTACGACGATGATCCCCGAGAAATTGCCGAGCAAGTGGCTTCGGGCGTACTACACGCTCCTAAAGAAATAGAAATGGACCGGCGGGTGGCCATAAGAAAAGCCGTCGCCAAAGCCGAGACTGGCAGTGTGATTATTATCACCGGCAAAGGCACCGACCCGTATATTATGCGGGCCAACGGTGCCAAAGAATCGTGGAGCGATGCCGAGGTGGCGCGCATTGAATTGACTTCTTTCCTCCAACAAAAAAAGAAAACGAATGAGCAAGTGTAGTTTGAAATGCCTTGCACAGCACGACTGGTGCGAGCAGAGAAATTTTTCAGCAGAAAAATATTCGTGCATTTCAAACTACACTTGCGAATGAGTAATGAATAATAATTAAAACCACATGCCAGAGTTGCCAGAAGTAGAGACTGTGTCCAGAGAGTTAAACAAGAGTCTGAAGAATAGAATATTTAAATCGGTTATTGTTCGCGTACCTAAAATGGTTCTGCCGCTTTCTGCCGAAGATTTCGTGACTGGCTTGGCTAAGAAAAAAGTCTTGAGTGTCTCCCGCCGAGCCAAAATTGTCGTTATATCCCTTTCGCACAATCAGTTTCTCCTCGTCCACCTAAAAATGACCGGCCAGCTTATTTTCGTACCCAAAACCGGCAAAGCCGTAGTCGGTGGTCATCCGCAAAAGCCGCCCCAAAGTGAGATAATAAATTCAATCTCACGGGGTAAAGTGGGTATAGACCTACCCCACAAATACACTCGGGTGGAATTTAATTTTACCGACGGCTCTACCCTCTACTTCAACGACCTCCGCAAATTCGGCTGGCTGAAATTAGTTAATGAACAAGAAAAAAATCTTCTACTCGACCCGCACGGTGTCGAACCATTGTCTAAACAATTTACTCTACCCCTCTTCACTGAACTCCTGACCAAATATCCCAACCGTACTATCAAACAAACTCTCTTCGACCAGCACCTCATCGCCGGTATGGGCAATATTTATATCGACGAAGCCTGTTTCAATGCCCAAGTCCTGCCCACCCGCAAAATATTGTCCCTTACCAAAACAGAAATTGCGAAACTCCACCAGGCTATTGTCACGGTCTTGAAACTATCTATCAAAATGAAAGGTACCTCGGCCCGCAATTACGTTACCTCCACTGGCGAAAAAGGTGGCTTTGTAAAATATTTAAATGTTTATGGCCGAGCCAACCTCCCCTGCAAAACTTGTGGCACAAAAATATCAAAAATAAAACATGCCGGCCGGGGAACGCACTTTTGTGAAAAGTGTCAGAAATAAATTTACATATAAAAAAAGCCCCTGAACTCCTGAAAACTTTTCCGAGCTTCCAAAAATCCAAGGGCCCCCGTGTCCGAACACAGAGAGTCTAAGCAACCATCTGTTCCGAGGACACCGAATCACAAGAGAACACAAGGCTGGTAACAAGCCACTTGTCGGTGTGCCCGACCAGGTGACCAATCGCGTACCAGCCATTTCCGCTGTATAACACCTGCACAGTCCGAAGAACACCAGTCAAGTCACGAACGTAGAAGATATTGGCGGAGCTGTTCATGAGCAAAATTCCAGCTTCGCCATTCTTCTGCTTCTCAATGAGAGAGGCTATGCTCGCGAGGGTGGTTTCGGCCTTGGCTTCACCGCCGAGTTCGGTGATGACGGGGCCATCCACCGAGACTTGCCGCAGTTTGTGGTAACGCAGGATGTGCTCGGCAGTCGGGTCTTCAATCTTGCCAGTGCCAGCGAAAAACCAGTCCTGGAAGTTTTTCTCGATGAAGAAAAAGATACCACCGTCTTTCTTCAACTTAAAGAAGTCACGGGAGCGGAAATGAGTAGTAGTGGCTAGAATGGTCACTTTCCCAACAAGCTTGAGCAACCATTCCAAACCCAAAAACTCACGGAAAGCGGAGCGGTCAACTTCTTTCAGCTTCCCCTCCACGGCCGCTTCGTAGAGGTCGGCCTGAAGGCCAGTCTCAAGAAGTGGCTGGTAGGTTTCCGACGTCACTCCTTTCTGTGCCTGTAGGTTAAGGGTAGTGGCCAGTTGTCCGGAAGTCATAGTCGTGTTCATAAGGAGTCTCCTTTTCTGAACGCTATCCCCTCGGGGTAGCAAGTTGAGAGCGACACTGTATCGCCCTAGCTGTAAATTGCCAAAATTTGGCCACTTACAGCTAGGGCGATTTCGCAAATAGTGATTTCAGAGAACTTTGGTAAATTTACCTTTGAATCCGAACACCTTAGAATTAGTTTTATGAAAA
>CAYHFD010000030.1:0-7423 GCA_964355855.1 uncultured Candidatus Saccharibacteria bacterium
CGCTAAAGGTATTGCTTCGCTCGGCCGCTTCGCGGCCTCGCTCTGGGGAGGGGGGGGGAAATTACGAAATTTTTGTATCAATTAATCTAATTACACTTGGTGTCAATCTTTGGGGAAAAACCAAAATAAATAATAAGGCAAAATCTGTCTTTTCTGCTAGAATTTTAGGAATTTTTGAATAATCATCAGATAATGAATTTTCAACTAATGCTTTCCAGCTTTGAGTCTGATTTGGAAATTTTTCTACTAACTTGCCCTTTTTGGCTTTCCAGATAAAAAAATCGTATAAATTTGTTGGCTCTAATTCTAAGTATTGAGTTCTACTAATTCTTGGCCATAACCCTGTCAGAATCTTCCTAAATCCACGCCTAGCCAAGGTCTCGACCATCGACCACATAGTATAAGATTGGCCAACAAAATTCTGCTTGAGATCTTCTATTATAAGTTGATTAACAATTCTGACAGAATCTTCGTAGTTAAAGTAAGGATTCGGGAACCCGTACGGCTGTGGTGCCTTTTTGGGGTTAACTAGTCCATGTAGCATACTAGAAAACCTTCCTACGGCTTCTAGCTGCCTTCCATGAAGCATGTTAAACAAAAAGTATGTAAACAGATGCGGGCTAAATGTTTCACCCCAAAATTTAAGTTTAATATCATACTTTTTGTTAATCTCTAAGATTTGTGCTTCGGTAGTTATATCTAGCGGATTATTTTACAAACGTCTAAGAAGGGCATAAGCGCATAGATAGCCTAGAACAATAGTAGTCCTGGCAGGGTATACAATTCCATCGGACGGCCAGTCACCTTCAAGCAAGTGGTGCCGTTTTTCGACTTCGCTTAATAAGCTATTAAAGTTGGACTCTATGAAAATGTTTACAATCGCTTCTGATTGCTTCCAGTATTTTTCTGGTAGGTTGTACTTCTCAACTTGCAGGTAGATATATGCGAGTAAACAAACCCAAGCTTCGATTTGGGCTACGTAATTCTTCGCTCTAATCCAGGGTGAGATGGCATAGTTAGTTAAAATTAACGAGCTAGATATTAAGTGATAAATTTGTGTACGACTAAGTTTTTTAGTGTCAGGCGTAAAATGTCCTTCTAAAAACGCGCAAAAATGTTCTTTGTCTATAAAGTCGTCGCCTTGCGCAATATAGAAGCCTAGAAAATCTCTAAAATCTCTGGCCTCTTGCGGGAAAAATGAACCGTAAAACTGCACAAATTTCTGCACTAGCTGGTCTCGCTGGTAGTAGTCTAATTTCGTATCGCGTGATTCGTTCCAGTTTGTGTCATTTTTCTGGCTTATTCTTGTACGAACCGGATCACCAATTCTACCGTTAACGACTAAGTATGATGTGTACCTTGCACTAGCAGGCACAGAGGGGTGAACTATTGGGTGTTTAAGCAACTCGGATAACTCACCCTCAATTTTTCTAAATTCCGATAAGCCAACGTCACCATTTTTTAGCTGAAAGCATTCAAGTTTCCCCTTTGGGTTTTTGGCAATAATATCCTTACCCGCCTCGTCGGGGCCGTGTGGTGAAATGTATAGTAATTGGTATCCCTGGGTAACTAATAGCTGGCAGTATGCGGGCATATACCCACGTTCGTTTGTACTAGTCAACCAGTTTTCTATTAGCTTCTCTAGCATAAAATTCCTGTCTTTTTTGCTCGATAATTCTATCAAATTCTAGTTTGTACTCTGGGTCGTTTTCGGTGTCTTTTATCATGGCCCGTACGCTATCTGCTTGCGACGGGTGAATATACATCGTCGGCATTAAGGGTTGGCCAGTTTCTTCGTCGAAATCTATCATTATTTTTCTTATCACTTCTAAGAATTGTTCTTTTGTCCACGACCCTTTAGCCTGAATGCTATTGCCAGTTTCGTCAATAATCTTACTTATTTGTTTGAATGAGTGTTTTGCCATTTTCGAGGCAGCTTTCAACCCCATGTTATAAAATTTTTTTAGCACCACTTCGAAATCCGAATTTACTATCTCGTCTACGGTTATTTGATAACTAGCCTCGAACAGTTGGTAATCTTTATCTCTTTTGTAACCATCCATAGTTTCATAAGTGCCATCGTCACCCTCATGCTGTAGATAATGCTTAATTCTTGCTAGTAGCGGGTCGGAAAGACGTGCGTTTTCGAAACTTCGCATTAAAAAGTACTTGTGAATATCACGTTTTAGTTTTGGAAAGTCAGGAATCATAAGCTAATTTTACCACTAAAGATTTAGGCTATATGCTATATTGAATTCAAGAAGGATAAATTTTGCATGAACGTTACTAATAGGCACGCCCACGCTCGTTACGGTTATAGGATGATCAGCGAAACCGATTACTACAATTTATTGCGAAACGTAATTGAAACCAAACTCAAAGGATATTTAAGTTTAAACGCTCATTTGCCGCTTGAAGTTCAGCATCCGAGAGCTTTCTCTCGGCCTAACCGGGGACTAAATTTTATCCGCTTCGGAGAAAGACTGAAAAAACTATTTAAAATCAAACTTTTCTGGGAGAACGCACCGGCGCAAAAATATCAAACTTGGGATTTAAAATTTGGCCAAACCGATTGGAATAATGTTCCCGATAGTATTGACCTGACACTGGACACTGGTCATTTAATTCTTGGGGCCAAAAATATCACTGACGCTAGGACAAGGATTGAAACAGTTTTACAAGACCGGGGGAAACAAATAAAGCACCTTCACTTGCACGAAAACGATTTAGCTCACGATACCCACGAACCGGTTGGCAAAATAATCGATAAAACACTACTGGCAAAATTGACCCAAAATCGAACTTATATTTTTGAAAAAGCCGTGTTTCAGGAAGACTGACGGCCGCAAAACAAGGCCGCCGGATAGCCGATTTGTTCACCGGCTTCGGCACGCTCGATCGCTTGAACGGCGCTTAATTTGAACGGTTCCAACAAACTAAACATGATTTCCAAAGACTGCGGTTTATCCCTATTAAAAACTTCTATGGCTGCAACATAAGGGTAATAAGTAAAAACAATACCTTCCTTTTCAAAGGCGGCGTAACTGCCGATTGATTGGGCAGCTCGGGTTTGCAGTTTAACGCCATAAGTGGGCGCTTCCATGGAATAACCGGCGGCAGTAAATAATTCTTCGACGGTTTTGACCGGCATACGTACTCTCAGATTGAGCAAAACCCGGCCGTTATTGGATAGATATTTTTTAGCCTGTAATAAAAAAGCGTATTGAAGAGATAACAGCGGCTGGCTGAATTTGTTAGGAATGCCGCTAACGGTATCTGGGTCAAAATAGGCGGCGGAAACACCGTTTTCCATCAGTTTATTTTTAAGTTCCGGTGGCACAGGCAAATTAGGCAAATTCGTATAAATTAAATCTGCCGGTTCATCGCCCAAAGGCTCGCACAAGCTCCCCAAGCCAAAATTGATTCTCGCTTGGCTGCCACCGTTTTGCTGATACCGAATAATGTTTTCCTTAGCTCTCGACAAAATTGCCGGCGCCAAGTCAGTCACAGTCACTGTTTGCGGCCGGAAAATTTCTAGGGCACCGATGGCGTCGATCCCCGAACCGGTGCCGATAGAAACAAAATGGTTAACTTGAACACCCTTCTGATTTAATATCTGAAAACCGCGGAAGGCGTAAGACAACCAATGATCCCGATTAACGGCAATATCGCCGATCCAACCGAGCCAATCCTGATTTTCCGGGACCGCCACCAATTCTTTACCATCGAGAATCTTTTGCGCCGCTGAAATTTCTTGCACTCCTGACATAACGGTGTATTATATCCTATAAGTATGAGAATGTTCAATGAAGCATACAGGCAGATTACCGGTATTAATGAAGATAGTATTATCCCGGAAACGGAAAGATCAATTAGGCAGGTGTTATATCTCGATGGCCCTCTCTGTTCCGGTAAAACCACTGTCTTAAATTTACTGTCAGTAGAAATTCCCGATGCGGTCATAATCCCGGAATTTGACCGGGAAATTCCGACGGCCCATATCAGCATCAGCAAGGCCTCTCCGCTAGTCGATCTGCTGCGCTCACAATTTTGGTTCTACGGCCAGCATTTGGCCAAAGATAAATTAATCAGACAATATACCGGAAAAATCATCGCTGACCGGGGAATTTTAGGCTTATTCTGCTACAGTAACTTATTCGGCACTGATCAAGCGGTTACCCAAAAGATTATCGACAGGGCAATGAAGTATTCTTGGACACCGGGATTATACGTTTTTTTAACCGCCGATCCGGCAGTAATAAAAGCCAGATTTTTACAACGCAATGACGGGACCTTAACTGAGACGGAATGGGATCATGGGTTTGGCACATATATCCACCGCTTACACCAATCAGTTGAAGCTGTAGCCGCTGCTGCCGGAATTCCCCTGCTGGACACATCAAATCAATCTCCCCAAGAAGTTACAACTGCCATAAAGCAACTTTATTACGAATTTTTCAATTTCTGAAATATGAGCCGGTTCAATGAATTACCCCAACGAGAATTATGGTCGGCCCGGATTGGCTTTTCCATTGACCGGGAACCGTTTAGTACCATACTGCAGCAAACCGCCGAACAAACAGGTTTTACTTTTTTTGGATTTTTTGTTTTTGACGAAGCCAGTGGACAGGCAACCGCTTACCACTTTACCCGCTACCCCCAACAGAAATATCAAACCAAAAGCCAATCAGAATGCGAACAGGCTTTAGTCGCATTGCAGCAAAATTTTTCTGTTGCCGGAATTCCGATTCTGGCTGAAGTCGAACCATCTACTGGATATAATCCGAATCAGTACCGGATCATTCTCGGTCTCAGAGAAGGTTATGATCCGGATCAACCGATCAAACATACTTTGACCGAAGCCAGAAAATTTTTAAGACCTGATTGCTTGATAAAGCCGGCGGAAATGTTTGCCGTCGGGCCGGAACGCAATTACCGTGAACAGGCATTAATGATTTTAGGCCAAGAACATCATTTGAAGGATATTTATGAATTGGCGGCAAACTTTAATCAGGAACGATTTATTTTGGAGAATTTTGCCGAAAATTGCACCCGGGTGGTAGAATTGGCAGCCTATGACTAAAAGCTTAGAAAACGACCGGCCGCTGGCGCAAATGAGCGCCAACCCGTTTCAAACGGAAATCAAGCTGTACCAAAAAGAGTTTCAGGCTGGAGACATCGCCACAGTGGTTGTTGTCCCTGATTTTTACCATATCGCCTTACCGAATTTAGGCCACCAACTGGTGGAACACCAAATCAATCAGGAAGCTGGATTTTTTGCCGACAGAGCTTATTTATCTCAAGAATACGGCCTTCTTAAAGAACACCCAAATATTAAACCGGAGTTAATTTTTATCTCTATGAGCTATGAAGGTTCGTTTATCCGGGCCCTAAGAATGCTTGATTTACTAGGCTGTCCTTTAACCAGAGCAGAAAGGACCGAAGCCGATCCGCTGGTAATTTTCGGCGGTTGGTCGGTTACCAAAAACCCCCTGTCTCTATTTGACCTGGCCGATGTCATCGGCATCGGCGAAAGCCAGGGAATGATCAAAAACATAACCGATACATACAAACGCCACCGGGGATCAAGGCAGGAATTTTTTGATGAAGCAGTTGGCAAACAAGGGTTGATTATTCCGGGCCGGTACCAAGTTAAAACCGAACGCGGTTATTTAACCCAATGGGAGACAATGAACGCACCGCAAGATATTTACCCCGGCAAAAGTACCGCTTTTCCCCATTCTTTATATTTATCCCCGGAAACCGATTATAACGACATTGGCTATTATGAAGGCCGGACGTTCTTCTCAATGGAAATCACCGACGCCTGCAATTCCAAATGCGGCTACTGCGGTTCAGGGTTCAAAGAAAAAACCAGAGATGTTCAGGATCCGCGGGCGATCGCCGATTTGGCCGAATGGGGCGCAACTTTCGGCGCCGATTTAGTCAAACTTTTCTATCCGGCTCATACCTCGTTAACTGCGGTTAAAGAAATAATGAGAGAGTTGATGGGACGCGGGTTGTACCCGCGCGTCGGTTCGGCTAAAGCGGAAAAAATTGACCGGGAATACATTGAGCTAGTCGGTCAGTCGGGCCAAGAAAAAATCGCGCTGGCTCCGGAAACCGGTGATTATGAGTTGAGAAAGGCGGTCGGTAAACCGGGAATGACCAATGAAGTTTTGGAACGGGTAATTGTTACCAGCGTCAATGTCGGAATTCCCAATCTGGACTTTTATTTAATTATGAATCCACCGGGAGAAGCCAAAACATCGATGAATCAAACAATTGACATGCTTGGTAGTTTTTTGAGACTAGCAAAATCAGAAGGTTTAAAGGGCAGGATGAGAGTGGCGGCGCCGAACTTTTTCCCCAAAGCCTGGACGCCATTCCAATTTGGTTCGTCCGGCAGTATCGAAGGTTACGAAAGTAAAATCAGCCAATTATCCGACCAATTAGACGAATCGGTAAAATTGAGCCATATGAGCGGAAGCGTTGATTTGTTATCACAAAACATTATTTCCCGCGGGGGAATAGAAGTCGGAAAAATATTGCTTGAAGTTTACCGGTCATTGAAACAAAAAGCGGTTGCTGAAGGCAAATTTTGTGAAGATAATTTTGACGACTGGCGGCAAGCTCTCCACGCTTTGGATATCGACGAACAGGATTATTTTAGGGAAAGACGGACCGACAAACCGATGCCCTGGCACCATATTCATATCAATGAGCGGATCGGTTTACCAACACTAATAAAGTACTGGGAAATTTTCAAAGGGAAGCGGATGCTTCTGGCATTTGATTAAACCTTGCCCGCTTAAAAATTCCAACATATTTTTATATTTAGCTTTTGGTTCCAGCAATTCTTGGGCTTCGGATAATGATGCCAGTTTTATTTCTAAGGCGTCTTCGGCTAATTCTGTCTGTTTGATTTCGGCGGCTTCGGCATAGAAAAAAACCACGTAGGAATGCGGGAATGGATAAAAAGCGTCGGGTTGGTCGGGCTTTGAGACTGGCTGTAATGCAGTTAGCTTTTTATACCCGAAAATTTTCGGGGATTCTATCAAGGCTCCAGTTTCCTCACCCACTTCGCGAATGATAGCTGTTTCCGCCGATTCTCCCGATTCCATTTTACCGGCGGGAAATTCCCAACCGCGCTTGTTTCTAACCAAAATAAGTTTTTCCTGAAAAACGGTAATGCAGCAAACCGCAGTGCAAAGCGCCGGGTCAGGCACTTCGTCACCAATAAAAAACTCCCACGAAATATTTTCATTCCAGCTGCCGGTTGATATGGGCTGTTGATTTTCTTTCATGCAACGGTATTTTACCACTGCAGGAAAAATTTCCGGCGGATTTCGTTCTCCTCTCTCTCCTGCCCGGCAGTAAGCCTAAATTAGCCGGTAGCGGTTTGTCCGGGCATGATTGATTG
>CAYHFD010000031.1:0-7309 GCA_964355855.1 uncultured Candidatus Saccharibacteria bacterium
TATTTCATATACTCCTATTCTACAGGAGTGTTGCACTTACTTGTTGAACCTATCCTTTGACCATGTTTGCTATTGGTAAATAACAAAATATCCAAAAAACAAATCCCAAACAAGTTCCAACTTCCAACATTAAAATAAATCAAAAATTTTTATAATTGAAACTTTAGTCTTTGAAATTTGTTTGGGATTTGGTGTTTGTGATTTGGAACTTCAAAATAGCTTCCTAGGCTATTTTGCGCTATACTCCCGATACATGACAACCCGAACTGCCAACCTTAACCCCAACGAAATTGAAGGGGTTATTAAAATAAATTCTAAAGGGACAGGTTTTATTTACGACGATAATATAGAAAATCCAATCGAGATTGAAACAGCCTTTCTTCATACCGCCCTTCACAACGACACGGTGAAAGTCCTGCTCCACCCCAAAAGTCGCGACGGCCAAACCGGTGAGGTTTTGGAAATAATTAAGCGGGCTAAAACTAGTTTTGTGGGTATATTAGAAGAAGAAGCCGGTAGTTTTTTCTTGGTTCCCGACGACAAACGGGTGTATGCCGACATCCTTATTTCCCCCGCTCCCGACCTTAAACGGTTAGATATTTCCCTCGGTGACAAAATTCTAGTCGAAATGACCGACTGGATTGAAGGTAAGAGAAATCCCATTGGGGTAATTGTTCAGAAAATTGGTACCCCGGGTTTACATGAAACTGAAATGCGGTCTATTGTGATGGAGCGAGGTTTTATTTTAGATTTTCCGGCCCAAGTGGAAAAAGAAGCCGATGAAATTGGTAAAAACGCCGTGGCTCACATTGCCGACGAAGCTAAAAACCGCCGTGATTTTAGGGGTATTATCACCTGTACTATTGACCCGGTCGATGCCAAAGATTTTGATGATGCCCTGTCAATTAAAACTTTAGACAATGGTGACTTTGAAGTCGGGGTGCATATTGCCGATGTTTCGCATTATGTCCGCCCCGGTACGGCACTAGATGACGAGGCTAGAAACCGTGCTACTTCTGTTTATTTGGTCGATCGCACTATCCCGATGTTGCCCGAGGTCCTTTCCAACAATGTTTGCAGTTTGGTTCAAAGTGAAGACCGTCTTACTTTTTCGGCTGTTTTTGTGACAGACCGGAAGGGTAACATCAAAAGTGACTGGTATGGCCGAACGATTATAAACTCGGACCGCCGTTTTGCCTATGAAGAAGTCCAAAAAATAATGGATGATGGGGCTGGCGAATATGTTGAAGAAATTCTGGCTTTGCGCGATATCGCCCGCGGCCTGCGTCAGAAAAAAATTGAAGCGGGCGCTATCACCTTCGAGGATACCGAGGTTCGTTTTCGCCTAGATGAAAATGGTAAACCAATCGAGGTTTATAAAAAAGAACGAACCGAGTCACACTTAATGATTGAGGACTTTATGCTTTTGGCCAACAAAAAAGTGGCCGAATATGCGGCCCATGCACACAAGGGACAAAACGACGCTTTTGTTTATCGCATTCACGACTACCCGAATGTGGACAAAATGATGAACTTGCAAAACTTTTTGTCACCCCTCGGTTATGACCTTAAAATTGTCGACGAAAAAATAAGTCCGGCCGATTTGAACGCTTTGCTGGCTAAAGCCGACGGTAAACCCGAGGAAGATATTATCAACCGCGCGGCGGTACGGGCGATGTCCAAAGCAATTTACTCGACTAAAAATATTGGTCACTGGGGACTAGCCTTTTCTTACTACACCCACTTTACTTCACCAATCCGGCGTTACCCGGATGTGTTGGTTCACCGTCTACTAGCTAGTTATTTGGCCAACCAAAAACCATCACCCGTCACTTTGGCCTCGATCGCCGAAGATGTGGTGCACTCGACCGACATGGAAATAAAAGCGGCCGATGCCGAACGTGAATCAATCCGCTATAAACAAGTGGAATTTATGCTCGATAAAATTGGCAACGAGTATGAAGGGGTTATTTCCGGCGTCACCGAATGGGGTATTTTTATTGAAGAAAAAGATGCTAAAATTGAAGGCCTAGTTCGCCTCGGCTCACTCAAAAATGATTTTTATGAATATAACGAAAAAAAGTTTGCCCTGGTTGGCCAACGCACCGGTGTCACCTACCGCCTCGGCGATAAAGTCAAAGTTAAACTAATGGGGGCCGATCTTACCAAACGGACTATCGACTACGAATTTGTAGAATAATATGAAATGGTACTTTGCTTCACGCATGTGTCATCGCGAGACAATACAATCACTGCGCGCTCTCCTAGAAAAATATGGGCATGAGTTTTCTTTTGATTGGTCGTCTCAACCAAGCCTAAAACCATACAAGGATCACCCTAATGAATGCCGACAGGCCGCCGAAACCATAAATAAAGCTATTAAAGATACCGATGTATTTGTCCTAATATCCGATGAAGCTGGTACAGATATGTTTATTGAACTCGGGTTAGCAATTAAGGAAAGTGAAAATAGAAAAATGACAATTTATAATGTTGGACCATTTAATCAACGTTCACTGATGCAATTTCATATAGTGATAAAGCAAGTCAAAAACTTAGAGGATATTTTTAACCAACATTTACCCGAAGCCGTGCCGGAAATAAAAGCTTTGGATAAAAAATTAGAAGCAGAATTTAGTGGTGAATAAATACCCTTGCTTCTATATTTTAAGATTTCCACAGTTTTATACTTTCATTGACTATTTGAGGTATTTTTTGCTATACTAAAACCGGTGCTTGTGAGGGCTTTGGTCCTCCCGCGGTTATACTAAACTGCAGCCAAGTACCATCAAAACACATCGCGCAAGCGGTGTTTTTTGATTTATGGCTCTTGGATAAAGCCCATCAATCATTCTCAGGATTTCCACTGTACATAGTTCTGTCACCCGTATGTTTATCAACTCCCCAAAATGGAATTAGACTCCAGAAAAATTTTTCACGGCCTTCCAGTTCTTTAATAATAACCTTAACCCTTATCTTTGAACTATGTGATTCCATTACAGCAATAAATTCATAATAGGTAATAATTTTAAGAACTTTTTCCCAACGACTATTTGTTTGTACCCGTTCAATCTTTTTGGTTGTCCATACACCTTGGAGTGTTTTTGATTGACGAATTACTTCCGGAGCCAGTTTTAGGTGACGCAATCTGGCAAACTGATCATTTGTGATACGAGTATTATTCCAACTTTTAAATATAAGGTGGTCCCAACCTTTTGCATTAAAATAGACATCATCTCCAAAATATGGGCAACGAATTTTGCCTATTGTTTTATAAAAATTTTCAGCATCACTTTTTACTTCATTGAATTTTTCGACAGTGAATTCCATAATATTTCTACTAGCGGATTTTATTTCTGCTTTTGCTGATATTCCAATAACTTTTCCGCTGGAGATAATCCGCCAAGTATTTTGTGTGGAAAATAATTCCACGCATCATTAATTGTTTCTAAAATAGTACTCATATCGCCTGCCCCTTGGCCATTATCAAACATCATTACAATATTGGTTAGATCATCTTGGTCTTCCTCGTTATAAATAATCTCTTTAATTTCAGTCAGACTAGAACCACTAGCAGTTTTTTTAAGTAGTTTCAAAAGTTCCCGTTCAATTTCCCGTCTTCTCATTAAAATTTGTTCAAGATTTTCTATGTCCATAGATTTTAATTGTCTTTATTTAATAATAGCAATAAAATAGACAGGTTTCATATGTCCGACCTATGTAATCTCCTTTTTTCCTAAAACTTCCTGAACTATTCCCTGGACAAAATCTCCTTTTTACTAATCCACCCCTTCCCCCACCGCCCCAAGAAACTAACCCCAAACAAAACAATAGTTTTTTCCCTATTATAAAAGAGAGACGCGTGAACTTACTCAATAGCATTTAAATATTCTTCAATTCTTCCCCGGTCTTCGTTTTCTTTATCTCCCTTAAAATACACTTCGATATACATAAATTCAATATTGTCTTTATGATAGGCATAAATAAGTCTCATTACTCGTGATTGTAATGATTCACAATGTACTCGTACTTTTATAACTGTCGTATCACCCTCAATTTTTATGATTGTAAAATTCTTACCAACACCAGTCGGATATGCCAGCAACACCGGCTTAAGGTCTTCAATATCAGATGATAATGTTGGATATTTTTTAGACAGCCTTTTGAGTTCTTTTTCAAACTCAGGAAGCGCGTAAAAAGTACTCATGGTGGTTAGTTATCCGACACCGAAGTTTCGTCTGGGCGGTAAAATACATGTCTATAGTTTATCTCTTGTTTATCTTTCGCCACCTTCCACGGTGTGTCTTTGTGTGATAAATCAGACAACTCTTTTGCTGTTTTTGAAGCCAGGCGAATAAGTTCATCATCAATGTGTTTCAATTCCGGCGCCGACAACAAAGAAACATCCGGCTCTGATGTTACCAGATATTTCTTCTGATCATAATTGAAATGCTTACTATTCACCTCGACCAACTCACCTTCAACTTCTAAATCATGGGCTATTTTTGCAAATGAAACCGGTGTCGGGCCATAAGTATTTTTAATATATTTGGCACCAATCAAATACTTTTGATATTTTTCATAATAATCAAAATCAATAAAATAAAGCAGTTTATATAGCGCTGTTTGACCGATATTGGGACGGCTACCAACCTTGCTTACAATATATAACAATACTTGCTTAAATCGTTCGCTATTCTCCTTTGGAACCTCTTTTGGTTTTACTTCAAATCGAATCTCACTTTTTATATTTTCCTTGTCTACCGTTTCTTTAGATACACCAAAAATATTGGCCAAAAGGGCTTTTTGTTCTTCTGTTGCCTTAGATTCACCTTTCTCGAGCTTAATATATGTCGGTCGAGAAATACCTAAAATCTTGGCGACTTCGGCTTGAGAAATACCCACCAATTTACGCTTAGTTTTTATCCAATTAGACATACTAAAATATTAACACAATACCCCCATATTATCAACTTGACTGTGGATATTGTAAAAATGTAAAATCACCCCAAAAACCTATACCAAACCTATAAAAGGGCTCTATACGCTGGGTAATTTTCTTTTACTATTTTTTTCCATTGTGCGGTTTCTTTATCGCCCGTGATATCTGTTTTGGCATACACAAGAAGAACCACTACAAACTGCTTATCTGTGTGCCACGCCACAATACACCTATTACCAGATATTTTGGCGGATTCTTTGGTGCCCGCCACTCGAAATTTTGTTTTAACTATTTTTATATCACCAGCATCACAGATAGTCTCTGCCCTACTAGTAAGCAGTAAAGTATCGATACGTTCAAGCTCGGCCATAATAGCGCGCAAAGTAAAATCCCAATGAGTCTTATATTTTTTCTCGAAGCTCTTTATGAAGTGTCTCTCAGCAAAACCTTCAATCTGGACAGAATAATTACCCGACATACAGTTAGTAGATAGAATCGGGATCTTCTTGAGTAATAAGTTCGTATGGAATTAGTTCATTGTCTCGACACAAGAAATATGGCAATTGGTTATGTGTAAAATTAACAATCTCTTGGGTTTTTTTATCTTTCCATTTTTCGGCAATCTTTTTCATGAGGACTTCTTCAGCCGAAGAAATGGTTTGGATTTTTTCGTTCCGATTACTCTCTGACTCGCTGATCAGGAACATCTCTTTGCCATCTTCGTTTTTTCTTTCGATAACTATTTTTCCCGCTTCTTCGAGTTCATCTATGACCCGGAAAAAAGTATCTGGAACTGGACCATAAGTAAGTTTTCGATACTGCATTCCGCTCATACTCTCGAGATGATCATAAAACCAAGCAAAGTCAGCCAGATAGAGTAATTTTGCCAGCTTCGTTTTTGGAATCTTCCCGTCCTTCGAGATGTGCATGCGCAAATAAGCAAGTATCATATGCTTATACTTTTGAATATCAGGAATTGCCCCAGAGAGAAGTTCGTCAACACCAATAGCAAAAAGAGTGGCAAGTTTTTTTGCTTCATCCAAACTAAGCTCCTGTTTACCAGCTTCGATGGCGGTATAAGTAGGGCGAGAGACACCAATCACCTTCGCAATTTGTTCTTGGCTTAGTCCCTTTTTGATTCGATATTCTTTTATTTTTTGTATAAACATGTTCATAGAACCCAGTTTATACAGAACTTGTAAAAAAGTCAAGCAAAATATGTTGATAACTTGACCAAAAAAACAAGGCACAGGAACGATGCGCCCTCGGCGACACTCTTCCCTTCTATCTACTTTGTTGAAATAGTTAATTTACTAATCCACTCCTTCCCCCACCGCCCCAAGAAACTATCCCCTAAAACGTCCTGCATTTCATGCGGACGTTCGGGCGATCACCGAAGGCGATTTAGCCCTACAATATTCTCAATCTCTTGCCTGCCATATTCAGGCGGACATTCGGCTACGAATGTTTTAGCCCAAACAAAACTATATTTTTCATTTTTTAAGTGTAGCAGATTCAGTTTACAGAGGTCCAACCTATGGCGATTCTTAGCTGGCAGCTAACCCGATTTCTAAAATAGTGGCTGACTCCATTATCATTATCTATTTAAATCCTTGCCAAATCAAAATACCTGTTAAGATAATTAAGATTATGGTCAACACTATCATTACGCGGCTTGAATAGTCGGTTGAATCCTTGAGTCGTCGCATCATTTCGTTAGATGCTCTAGTATTTACGTTTAATGTTGGTTCACCTACTAATTCATCATCTGATTTATTTTTATAGTTCATAAATTTTTTATTGGTCTTTTTGTTTACTTATCAAACACCCTCACAACCTCATCAAAATCCTTTAACCTATTCTTTTCCCACACTTCCTGTTTTATATAAAGGGCTTTATAAGCAACTCGATTTTGCCGATCGTTCACATCTACGCACCACTTTTGTAATCTTTCAAATTTTAACTTGTCATTTTCTTCTTCCCGTCCTTTTGTCTCTATGATATAGACGGTTTTCTCGTCTTTTTTAACAAAGAAATCAGGGTAATAAGTAGCAATAAATCCTTCCGAATTTTTATACTCGATTCTAAGCGCGCTCGCTTCCTTGTTTTGAAAGTTTTTTGCGAAAGAAATTACATCATCACAATTTTCAAGAAAATCTGAAAATACCAACTCAAAATCACTATCCCCAACAATCTTATTGAAAACTGATTTCTTTGGTATTAAATACGATTTATCATTTACTACAAATGGTCTTGCCTCACTGATTTTTATATAGTTCTTTATTTCTGTGTCTCCCTTGTCTTCCACAGTAAGATCATTGATAGCTTTTTTGAAAGAATCTTTAATGAGCCGTATATATTCAACTT
>CAYHFD010000032.1:0-7208 GCA_964355855.1 uncultured Candidatus Saccharibacteria bacterium
AAATTTTTTCATAAAACTAATTCTAAGGTGTTCGGATTCAAAGGTAAATTTACCAGATTTAGCTCACTACGGAATGCTCGTAGTGAAACACAAAAAGGAGAACGGACATGGTGGCAACCAAGATTTTTTGGGTTATCCTTATCGGATTTGGAACCGTCTTTAGTGTTATCCAAGTCAATCGGATTAACACCGAAAAAACTGCGGTGCATAGGGAGAGATTACTTCAGGAGGAGGCCGACCGCAACTACTTTCTTGCCAAAGGACTTTGTGGAAGAGACAACCAATCCAAGTATCTTGTACACAAAGTCGCCCCTGGCACGCCCACATCGAAAATGATGTTGGTCGAACTTCGAAAAATCCACAATGACGGCCCGGGCTCGATCAATACATACTTTGTGAGGGGAACTCACAAGTACTTCACCGAATATGAGAAACTCAAGGTGGGCGATGAGATCGTTTTCTTAAATGTCGGGTGGGCAGACAAGGAAGATAATTATGGAGAATATGTCCTCGGCTACCTGTCACCCAACACCGCGGAAACACGAAAACTATGGAATCAAGGATGGGGCGGCGGGTACTAAGGCCCTATCCTCTCCAAACCGTCCCACGTCTGAAGACCGCCCCCCGGCAGTCTCACAGACGGGGGCGGTTTTCTTTTGTCTAAATCTCCTAGATCGGCCCTAGGTTACGAAGGTCGGACCTTCGTAAATAAAAAGTCGTCCGCTTCATTCCTGATTTCGATCCAATCGGTAATAAACCAATCAAAATCTTTTTTAGATTCAAAATATTGGGGAAAGGCTGAAGGATTTATAATGACATTTTCTATCCTTTTCCCTTGTCCAAAGTTTGCATAATCGGCGTAACTGGAAAATTTATAATTCTCGAGAAATTTCTTTTCTGACTTTATTTTATTCACTTTATCTTTAAAAATAGATAATCCGTGTAGCTTAAGAGGGTTGAGATGAATATAGGAGTATAAGTAATTAAAGTATTGATCGCTATCTACATGATGGGAAGAAAATTTTCCTTTAAAGAGTGATCCCGACCGCTTATACTTTATATTGAAATACATCGAATAAGCTGTTTGTAATTTTTGCATAAATCGGCTGATCCCGTTTTCTGTCTTTTCCTTCACTAATAAATGAAAATGATTGGACATTAGGCAATAGCAGCCAATATCTATGAGAGTATTTTCTCTCTCGAATGACCAAATATTTTCTATTGCTCTCCAGTCGACTGGCCTACTTGTGTTGCATAAGAATAATAAAGACATGAAGCGGATTTTATCGCTGTCGTTTTTGTAGATACTTCTTTTTTCTACGCCTCGATTATGCAGATGGTAGTATTCGTCGGGAGCGAAGGTTTCTTTACGGTTCATGTTTCAATAATACTTAATTAAACTCTTTTTACAAAGGTCGGACCTTCGTTATTTAATTGCTTTGGGAGAACGATAAAGAAGAAGGTAGCGGAGATAATAGGAATAAATGGCTGATTCTTATTTTACAAAATAGTGTTTTAGGGTGGAAGTTTGGTAGAATATATCTAATGCAACCTCTCACTGACGAAAAAAGAAAATTACTTGCCGATAAGGCCAACGACATTCGGCGGTCAATTATCGAGATGTTGGTGCAAGCTGGTTCGGGTCACACGGCTGGCCCTTTGGGTATGGCGGATATTTTTACCGCTTTATATTTTCATATTTTAGAACATGAGCCCAGAAACCCGAGCTGGAGCGAGCGGGACCGGTTGGTACTTTCCAATGGCCATATTTGTCCGGTGTACTATGCCACCCTCGCTCACGCTGGCTATTTTCCGGTGGAAGAGCTGAAGACTTTGCGCCAGTTTGGCTCGCGCTTGCAGGGGCATCCCCACCGCGAGTTCTTGCCCATGGTCGAGACTAGCTCTGGTCCCTTGGGCTCGGGCCTGTCGCAGGCCTGTGGGATGGCGCTGGCCGAAAAGATGGACCATGGTGCCAATTCCAACAAATATATTTACTGTCTAATGTCCGATGGCGAGCTACAAGAAGGCAACACTTGGGAGGCGGTGCTCTTTGCCGGCAAGCAAAAGTTTTCGAACCTAATAGCGATTATTGACCGCAATAATATCCAGATCGACGGTTTTACTGAAGATGTTATGCCACTTGAACCTTTGGCGGAAAAATTTACGGATTTTAATTGGCATGTCATTGAGATAGATGGGCATAACTTCGACGATATTGTGGCGGCGGTGGGCGAGGCCCAAGCGGTGTTTGGCCGGCCGGTGGTGATTATTGCCCACACCATCCCCGGCAAAGGTGTACCCGCTTTTGAAAAAAATTATGAATGGCATGGCAAACCGCCAACCAAAGCCGAAGGCGAGATGGCGCTGAAAGAATTGCGGACTTTGGGTGGTAAAATTAAAAGTGAGCATGAATAATAATTATTTATCAAAAATGAGAAATACTCTTCTTTTTTCAGGGGTTGGTTTTTTACTGATTTTGCCTTTGTTGATTACTTTTGGTTATCCGGATGCTGGTAAAGACTATCTGTATACACTATTTTTTGGGACGTGGTTTATTTCTATCTTGATAATAATACTTGAGCGTTACTTTCCGCTCAAATCAAATAATTCTATTGGAGAGGTTAAGTATTCTACCTTTAACCTAGGTGTACGAATAGTAGCGGCTATTGGTATAGCCGCGTTAATCTTTTTTATTAGTATCTGGACTACTGTCGGAGTCGGTTTTATCGTCGTCAACGGACTAAGCGTGTCATTCTTCGTTTTGCTTCTTTGGTCTCCTAAAATTACACGTTCGTAAAATTTTAGGTAAGTTTGTAAAGTAACATGATAAACCCCATCCAAAAATTAAACCCCAAGCTTTTTGACCTCAATGTGGAGCGGGTGCCTATTCGTGATGGATTTGGCGAAGGGCTAGTGGAAGCAGGAGAAAAGAACCAACAAGTGGTGGCGCTGTGTGCCGATTTAGTTGAATCGACCCGAATTGAAAAATTTGCCAAGCAGTTCCCAGAGCGGTTTGTGGAAATAGGGGTGGCCGAGCAAAACTTGGTGACAGTGGCTTCGGGTCTCGCCGCCATGGGTAAAATCCCTTTCACTGCATCGTACGCTTGTTTTTCACCCGGCCGCAATTGGGAGCAAATCCGCACGACCATTACCTACAACGATGTACCGGTTAAAATTGTGGGTGCCCACGCTGGTATCTCGGTCGGGCCCGATGGGGGCACCCACCAAATGCTCGAAGACCTTGCCCTAATGCGGGTACTCCCCAACATGGTGGTGGTCGTGCCGTGTGATAGCGTAGAAGCCAAAAAGGCAACACTAGGGATAGCAGACAATGGCAAGCCTAGCTATATCCGACTGGCGCGCAATAAATCAGCGGTTGTCACGACCGAAAGTTCACCATTTGCAATCGGTAAAGCCAATGTGCTGATTGACCCCGACTACGCCGATGTGGCGGTGATTGCTTGTGGGCAGATGGTTTATTATTCACTCTTGGCGGCGCGCCAACTGGAGATTGAAGGGATAAAAGTGTCAGTGACCAATTTGCATACCATAAAACCGATTGATACCGAAACTATTCATCGGGTGGCGGCCAATTCGGGCGCAGTGGTCACAGTGGAAGAACATCAGGTCGCTGGTGGGCTGGGCAGTGCCGTAGCGGAAGTTTTAGCCACCACTTTTCCGGTGCCGATGGAATTTTTAGGAGTCCAAGACAAATATGGCCAGTCGGGCGAACCGGGCGAACTTTTGGAACATTATGGTCTGGGGGTAAAAGATATTGTGGGGGCAGTGAAGAAAGTAATGGGACGGAAGCGGTAGACATTTTTGAAATTGCTGGTATCTTAAAAATAGAAAGGAGGGCATTATGTCGCAGGATAGTAAATGGACTGGAGTAGCATCCCCTACCATATCTAGGATGTTGGTGACTAGGTTATGGCGTGGCTATTCGGCTGGCGGGGTTTCGCTTGGGAGAAGCTTGCGTTCTTGTCTGCTTGAGGCGGTGATTAGGTTAATTCCACCTGTTTCAATCGGGGAAAGTATTAATGCTGACAACGCTGACGAGACAGAACTAGAAGTGGAAGCAGAGATTAGAATCAAGAGCGGGTTTATACCAGAGACCCAGATGATACTGTTTCTCGAACTTCCTTTTATACCCGATTGGCACCTACTTTGTCTTTTGATGAGAGAGTTGGTTGTCTGGTATGAAAAAGATCAAGAAGCCGAATGGCCCCTAGTTTACGAAAGGAAAATAGCCGATCTAATTTGGCGTCTAATGTCTGGACCTAAGTATGTCGAGCAATTTGCTTTGGCCTACCCAGATATAAAGGAAGTTCTTTTCGAGGCTGATGACCGCTACTTTGTACTGACTCAAGAAGAGTCAAGATGAAGTTTTCTAGGTTTTAGTATCTTGTTTTTGTTGTGTGGTTTTCACTAACATTGGACAATGACAAGAGAGGAGACTTTTATGGAAAATTTAACGCCACAAGAGGTTGTGGGACTGGTGTTCTTTTTTGGGTGCATTGTGGTTTCAATTTTAGCTCCACTTTATTACTGGTATTTTGGTGGGCGTGGTGACGTTGATTTGTAATGAGTGGAGCAAGCGGGCAAGGTTTGACGGCGTGTTCGCCGTCAAACCTTGCCCGCGCTTTTTTGTTTTGGTTTTAAATAGTATAATTTTGATATGCCTAAAATTCTTATCATCGGTGGGGGTGAAATTGGCCAAGCTCTGGCTAACCTGTTGTCTGCCCACGAGCCAGTGATTTTTGATAAAGATGAAACTAAAAGTACGGCCGATCGGCCTTTGGCGGAATTATTAGCCGAGGCAGAAATTATTTTTTTAGCAATCCCAACTAGGGCATTGTTGTTGGTTGGAAAAGAAATATCCACACAACTAAAACCCGAAACCGTGGTGGTATCGGTGTCCAAAGGGGCTGGCGCCGAAGGAGATTTTTCTTGGGAAATTTTAACGGAGGTATTACCCAATAACCCTTTAGTGTTTATGGGCGGGCCAATACTGGCGGAAGAAATTAAGTTGGGCAAAAAAGCCGGGGCTATACTTGGTAGCGAATCGGCCGAGGCTCGTCTAGTGGTGCGTGAAATTTTTGCTAACTCAAACTTATTGCTCAAAGAGTCGGACGATGCCAAAGGAGTGGCCCTAGCTGGTTTGCTAAAAAATATTTATGCCTTGGGGCTCGCGGTAGCGGAAGAAGTAGGGGTTGGTGATAATACTAAAGGGGCCTTAGTGACCTCGGCCCTGGCCGAAACCGCCGAGCTTTTGGTGTCATTTGGAGGCAAAGCCGCCACCGCTTATTCGCTGGCTGGTCTGGGTGATCTAGTGGCCACATCTTCAAGTGAACACAGTCGCAATCGGGCCGCTGGTCGCGACCTAGTGAGGGTTGGTAAATGTTGTATCGAAAGTGAAGGTAGTTTAGCTTTGCCTTTAGTTTGGCCTCGACTAGAAAACAAGTTAGCGGACCTGCCGTTTTTGGCAGCCATTGGTGAGGTAATAGTACACGGTAAAAATCCTAAAAATGTTTTCGAAAATATTCTCGAGAGGCTCTAAATCTAAACAAAAAAAATTTCTAGTCCTTGATGTTGGTACTACTGGCGTCAAGGGTATTGTGTTTGCCGATGATGGGACAGTCCTCGCCAAGTCCTACAAATTTCTTAAAAAAACTAGCCCCAACCCCGGGTGGGTGGAGCAAGACCCGATGGAGTATGTGTCGGCCAGTATTTTTGTTTTACGCAATGCCTTAGATTTAGCCAAACTGTCAGCTTCAGATATTACTGCTTGTGGTATTACCAACCAGCGCGAGACGACTATTTTATGGGATAAAAATACTGGTTTACCAGTTTGTCCGGCCATTGTGTGGGAAGACAACCGCACTAAAGATTGGTGTGATGACGTCGCTCAAAAATATGGACCACTAATTAGAGAAAAAACCGGACTTTTAATTGAGCCATATTTTTCGGCATCGAAAATTCGCTGGATTTTAAAAAATTCAGCGCAAGCCGAAAAGTTAAAACGTGAAGGCAACCTACTTTTTGGCACGGTCGATTCGTGGATTTTGTGGAATTTATCTGATGAGGCTGTCCATGCCACTGACTATACCAACGCTTCACGAACCCTTTTGTATGATATTAAAGCTAAAAAGTGGAGCCCAGAATTATTGGAAATATTTTCGGTGCCAGCCAATATTTTACCTAAAGTTTTAGATTCAGCCGGGCATTTTGGTAGTTTGCGTCGTGATATTGTCAGTGGCGAGATACCGATTGGAGCGATAATTGGCGACCAAGAAGCCAGCGCGGTGGCGGCCGCTCTTGAACGGGGGGTGACCAAAGTTACTTACGGTACCGGGGCGTTTATTGCCCAAGGGTTAGGTCAAAATTTTGAACTTCATAGTGGTTTTTATACCACTTTAGTCCCCGGGTTGTATGGGCCCGAGTATATGTTGGAGGCCAAAGTTAGTGGCTATGGCGACCAGGTAGGCAAATATTTAAAAGACCCAGTTAAACTAAAGGAAGTTTTGGAAGGTCTAACCAAAGAAGTTGGGCAAGTGTTAGCGCGGTTGCCTTTACCAGTGGCTAAAGTTATTGCTGATGGGGGTATTACCCAAGCCGAGTTTTTGTTGGCGGAACAGGAAAGAGTCTCGGGAATAAAAATGGTTAAACAAAAAATCTATGACGGTACATCTTTAGGAGTTTTGTATCTTTTACAGGATTTTTCTACCCACCCATAAAGCTTGACAAATTTTTAAGATAAGAGTATAAAGAAAATAGACACCTTTCTCTCGTGGGTGGTCTCAATGGTTCGTCTGTTACCGTCCTTCCTGAAGTCGAACCGGGGTTTACGACTGCATACTCGGCGCCCACTTGCTATCCTGCGACGATAGCCCCCTCTTGCTCAGAGTGTGGATGCGCTGGCCGGCCGGCCTTGTCGGTACATGCATGGTGAGTTCTCCAAGCTCATCCCTCGCTCATACCCAGAGACCACCACGAGAGAGCTCTTGTTACCACGTTGTCCCCTGACCGAAAAAGATTACTCGCTGGTTTTCCTACCCGTTTTCCAGCCGGCAAATCTCTTTTGGTCAGGGGCGATTTTTTTTGCCACCCATTGACAAAAAAACAGGGGGTGCTATAATGGGGGTTGAACCGAATGACTACAAAAACCCCTCAATCCGAACACTTTCTAATAATTTAATACTTGTAAT
>CAYHFD010000033.1:0-7133 GCA_964355855.1 uncultured Candidatus Saccharibacteria bacterium
AATATCGGAGATTGTCTAATTGTTAAATTGAGTTAATTGTAGCAAGGGGGAGGAGGAAATTAAAGAAAAGATATGCACAGGTTATAATTTGAAGACAAAACAAAACCCTTCCGGCAAGAAGAGTTCCATTCAAGCGTTTTTAGCCTTGAGCCCTCGAAAGGATAAAGACGTGCTGAAAGAGGGTCGGAGAAAACTATAGTTTTCTCCGTGGAGGAGAGCAGTGAGCGAAGCGAGTGTTGAGAACCGAGCCTGCCCGCAACGCCTGAGCTTGCGATGGCGGGCGGGTGGTTCTCAAAATAAAATGCCTCGTCAGCAAGCTGCGAGGTATTTTATTTTAGGTTATTTGGAAGTATTAACCCTAGAAGAAGTGTTTCTACGTGGGTGCTCGCAAGATTAGACCAAGGTCTAAAGTATATAAAGCTCCCTAGGGTTTATTTGATCTAGATAATACCCCAAATAACCTAATTTCATTATAGACCCTACTACAAGTAGGTCAACTATTGAGAATGTATATTTAATTAGTCAGAAATTGGGCCCTCTATATTTAAATTTTTTCTTTTTAACTTCCTCCTTTTCCTCCCACCGTGCGCCGCGCTGGGAAAATCATAGTCGGCTCATCACGACCAAGTGAAAACTCGCTACCGCTCAAACAGTTCACTTTGTCTGTTTGTTCGCCTCCTTGATTTTCACCATCTCTCTGCAATGGTCGGAAAAGGAGGAGGTTTCTTATTTAATACCAAAATCACCCCAACCCAGCGAGCCTAGTTCCGTTTCCAAACCTTGCGCAAGTGTCGGCCGGCAGGGTTTTGGCCTTATTGTATTTTGTGTCAGCAGACACAAGGCCAAACGGCCCCGCTGGAGCAGAAGAAAAATCAGCGCTGGAGATTTTTCTGTGTTTGGGAAGGGAAGCTAGGCGAGCGCCTCACTCGTCGACCCCAAAGCGCTTATATTCAAAAATAATTTTGTCACCAAACCAATGTTTTATTTCGTGTTCGGCCTCTTCGGGAGTTTCCGAGGCGTGAATCAAGTTCATTACCGCTCTTTTTTCAGCATTAGCCAAAACTTGTGAATCGATAGAAAAATCACCACGAATCGTCCCCATATCCGCCAGCGCCGGAATAGTCGGACCAGAAATTTTTCGCACCACATCAACCGCGTGTAAACCCTGCACCACTATTTTTATCAAAGGCGCCGAGGTCATATAATTCAAAATCCAACCTCGGACCATTTGACCAACCGTGAGTAAATCCGTCGTCCCTAATTCGGTCATTAAATCATAACCATATTTATCGTAGGTAGTTTTAGTTTTTTCACCCAAACGGGCAATCCATTTTTCATCTTTAGGATAGTGGTTGTCTATTTCCTCACGCGTCGGCATAAACATTTCCAGTGCCACAATCTTTAAATCTCGTTGTTCAAAACGACGAATTATTTCTCCAGTTAAACCTTTTTTTACTCCATCGGGTTTAACCATAACAAAAGTTCGCTCTTCTTTGGGATTTTTCATATTTATTTTTTTACAGTTAAAATAATTGGCCCATTCTCAGTGATAGCTACAGTATGTTCAAAATGGGCACTATTTTTTTTATCCGCCGTGATAAAAGTAAAACCATCGGCTAATATTTTAGTCTCTTCGCGACCAGCCACCACCATCGGCTCAATCGCGATAACCAACCCAGGCACCAGTTTTTCCCCTTCCCTCGCTTGCCCATAATTTGGCACTTCTGGGTCTTCGTGGACAGAAAATCCAACCCCATGACCAGACAAGTCACGAACCAGACCAAAACCCTGACCTAAAACATATTGTTCAATCGCCGACCCAATATCACCAGTGGTCTGGCCAGACCACGCGGCCTCAATCCCAATCCGCAACGCCTCCTTGGTGACATTTAAAAGTTTTTGGTCTTCAGGGGTAAGTTTACCTACCCCCACCGTAATCGCCGAATCGGTAAACAGCCCATTATGAACAATACCAAGATCAAGAGAAACAAGATCGCCCTCCCTAATCACTTTTTTACTAGGAATACCGTGGACTATTTCTTCGTTTATCGAAACACAAAGTGAGGCCGGGTAAGCGAGCTGTGAACCGCTTGGTCGATAATTTAAAAAAGAAGCTTTGTCACCATAATTTTTAATAAGCTCAACCGCATAGTCATCGAGCTCGGCCGTGGTCACCCCCGGAACAACTTTATCTTTTAGTTGGTCAATAATAGTAGCCAAACGACTCCCCCCTTCCTGTAAAACGGCAATATCGGCGACCGATTTTAGTCTAATCATATTCGACTAATTATATCCGCATGAATTTCCTCGATAGAACGTTCCCCATCAATATCTTCCAAAATAAATCGCTCATCATTCTTAAAAAACTCAATGACCGGCGCCACTTCGGCTTCAAACCAGTTTAAACGCTTTTCAACATCAATTAAGGAATCATCGGTTCGACCACGCGCAATCAACCTTTCTCGCGACCAGTCACGGGTAACATTTAAGTGAAAGATACGGGGTGTCTGGGGACGTTCGTAAAAACTTAGGGCCGAAGCCAAAGAATAGGCATCGCCCATTCTTCGGGGTGAACCATCAATGATCAAATGCTCTTGCCCGGTCATTTTAGTTATTAGCTCACCAGCCCAAATCCAAGTTGAAATGAAGGATGGTTGCAGTTCGCCTTGGTTCATAATTTCCCGCGACCGTTGAGCTGTAAAAGAGTCGCCACCAATAAACTCACGAAAGCCGGCCCCGGTTTCGATGCATAAAACCTCGTGTGAATCGTTTTGCTTTTTTAAATATTCAATCAAAAGAGAAGCCTGGGTACCCTTACCACAACCAGACCGGCCAATAAAGATGGCAGTAATAAGTTGTTTATTTATCATTACGAAAGTAGTATAACTCAAATTTATATTTCAGCCACTGGTTTGGGAGTATGATGTATGTGGTATATGGTATAAAGTATAAAATACAAACCCGCCATAACTTTTGCCACGGCAGTCATACTAAATACTGTATACAACATACTTATCCTAATACTCACGCATTGTTACCTGGGCGTCAATTTTCTTGATCAGATCAAGTACCACGGAAACAACAATCAACAAACTAGTACCACCAATAGCGAGGGCTGCCACACCAGTAATTTCCTTCATCACTAAAGGCAAAAGAGCAATTATGCCAAGGAAAATCGCCCCAAAAAAGGTCAATCGGCTAAGCATTTTGCCAATATACATTTCGGTTGGATCGCCAGGTCGTACGCCAGGAATAAAAGCACCACCTTTTTGAAGATTGCCCGCAACCAGGTGGGGGTCAAAGGTAACGGCTGAATAAAAATAAGTGAAGCCAAAAACTAAAATAAAGTAAGTAATACCGTAAAACCACGGATTATTGAAAATCGAAAGTAAAATCTGGGATACATCCTGGATTGACAAATTATCGACTTGGGTCAAGAAATTTATAATCATTTGGGGAAACAAAAGAATAGACAAAGCAAAAATCACCGGCATTACCCCGGCATTATTAACTCGAATCGGTAGATAGGTAGAAGTCCCACCATAAACCTTGGAACCACGAACTCGTTTGGCATAGGTTATCGGAATTGGTCGCTCACCTTCTGTTACTATCACTACACCAGCCACAATAATAATAGCTAGCGCCAGAAACCCAATATAAGTTGGAATCATCGATGGGTCATAGGTGGCAAAAAGTTGAGAAACTGTCGATGGTAAACCAGCCACGATACCGGCAAAAATAATCATTGATACACCATTGCCAATACCATATTCATTGACCAGCTCACCAAGCCACATAAGAAAAACCGAACCGGCCGTCACCACAATAACGCTAACCACCTGGTCAAAGAAGGTGGGATGGCTTAAAATACCCTGCTGGGTCAAAATCACCTGTAAACCAATACCCTGCAAAACAGCCAGTGGCACTGATAGATAGCGCGCATATTGGGACATTTTGTGCCGACCAGCTTCGCCTTGCTCTTGATACATTTCTTTTAGTTGTGGAAAAACAAAAGTAAGGAGTTGAAATATAATGGAAGAGGTAATAAAAGGTGAAACACCCAACATTACAATCGACAAATTTGACAAACCGCCACCAGAAAAAATATTGAGTAAACCAAAAAACTGATTATTGGTAAAAAATTGGGCTAGGGCCACCTCATCAACACTTGGTATAGGAATAGCCGCGCCAAAACGAAACAAAGCTAAAATACCCAAAAGAAATAAGATCCGTCGTACTAGTCCTGGGTCAGCGAGCACTAGTTTTACTTTTTGTAATAGATTATCCATCCCGTTAGAAGCAGGTCGCGGTACGCGCCTGTTTGCAATTAGTATAATAATGATTTAGCTTATCTTTCATTTTGCCTGATATTTTAAAATTCGTCGACCGCGGCTTCTAACGGGACTAGTTAAACAAACCACCGGCCGCGATAATTTTGTCTTTAACCGAAGCTGAAACAGAACATTTTTTAAATACCAAAGCTTTGGAAATAGAGCCGGTGCCTAGAATTTTAACCAACGGCACCCGACCATTAATCCGCTTGATTATTTTTTTGCCAGCCAAAGCGGTAGGAGTAACCTTGTCTCCTTGATTGAAAGCAGACTCTAAAATATCGAGATTAATAGCGACGGTGGGATTGCCCACTGGCTTATTGGCATTAACACCTCGGCCACGCAATTTGGGCAACTTCTTAATCATATCACGAATTTCTGGGCGTAATTTGCGTCCAGAGCGAGCTTTCTGACCTTTGGTACCTCGACCCGAAGTCTTGCCTCGTTTGCCACCTCGGCCCACCTGGCGGTGCTTGGTCCGTTTGTTTTTTCGTTTTAGGTTATGAATCTGCATGTTATTTTAATTATGCTTTACGAAGCTGTTTTAAAGCCACAATCGTAACCCGAGCATTGTTTAACTTGTTTTTACTGCGCGATAAAATTTTAGCGCTAACATCTTTAACTCCCCCCAATTCAAGCACTGTCCGAACGGAACTGCCAGCGACCAAACCTTTACCTTTAGCCGGTTTCAAAATTATATTGGATGAACCATATTTAGCTGATACCTCGTGGCGAATAGAAAAATTGTCGGTACGGGATATAGTAATCATTCTTTTCTTGGCATCATTCATGGCCTTGTCTATAGCCAAAGCGGTATCGCCAGCCTTGCCAATACCAACACCCACCCGACCCTTTTTGTCACCCGCCACCAACACTACCGAAAAACTAAAACGACGACCCCCAGCCATCACCCGAGTCACCCGACGAACATCTACCACTTTGTGGGCAAATTCCGGCTTAGCGCGTTCGGGTCGGCCCCCTCGCGCTCCGCCTGGACGACGACCACCGGCATTGCCACCACGAGAACGGTTGTCGCGCGCGCCAGCTGGATTATTGGTTTGTGTTGTTGGTGTAGGCATTTTTGTAAAAGTATGTTGTATATAGTATATAAGTATGTCGTATAGTCTAGAATTTCAGCCCGCCCTCGCGGGCGCCGTCAGCGACAGCCTTGACTCGGCCGGTGTAGCGATTGCCACCACGGTCAAAAACTACCATATCAATTTTTTTAGCCTTGGCTAATTTGGCAATTTCTACGCCTAAAGCCTGGGCCAAAGCCACCTTACTAAACTCACTCCCCTTAGGAGCTTCCCCCCCTTTGGTATTGACCGACAAAATAGTTTGACCAGTCGCATCATCTACCAACGCTGCTTGCGTGTAGCGGTTTGATTTTGATACCACCAAACGAGGTCGTTCAACCGTCCCCGATAGACGAGAACGAATGCGCGCGTGGCGACGCGTCTTGGCAGCATTTTTCTTTTTTAAAATATTTCCAATCATAAAATTTTTTAAGCCGTAGTTTTCTTACCTTGTTTGCGTCGAACAAATTCCCCTTCGTAGCGAATGCCCTTACCTTTATAAGGTTCAGTCTCTTTGTGACCACGAATAGTGGCAGAAAACTGTCCGACCAATTCTTTATCAAAACCAGTGACCGTGATAACATTTTTTTCCACAGTTACCACCAAACCTTCGGGAATAATTTCTTCAACCGTGTGAGAAAAACCAATATCCAACACCAGTTTGTTACCCTGTAAGTTAGCTTTGAAACCCACCCCTTCGATAATCATCTTTTTGGTAAAACCTTTGGTTACCCCTTCAATCATGTTGGCCAAGTGAGAACCATAGGTTCCCCACAAAGATTTAGACAAGATAGTCTCTTTCACTGGAGCAAGGGTAATAGTGTTACCCTCAATATTAATCGCAATATCCGCCCGAAAAGGTCGCGCCAAAGTTCCCTTTGGGCCTTTTACCTCAACCGTGCCTTCACCTTTAGTGACGGTTACCCCTGTCGGTATTTCGATTAGTCGTTTGCCGATACGTGACATGATAGTAAAATTACCAAACCTTGCACATTATCTCACCACCCACTTTTTCCTGACGGGCCTTACGGTCGGTCATAACCCCCTTGGGGGTGGAAACAACAGCAATGCCAAGACCCTGACGCACAGCACGAATAGCGGTTGATTTTTCGTAAATCCGGCGCGATGGCTTAGACACTCGTTCCACCCCCTTAATTACCGGATGACCATCTACATCATAAGCAATATCTAAACAAAGAAAATTACGAGTTCGTTTGGATTTTTTGGAAACAGTATTTAAAAAACCGGCTTCTTTCAAAACATCAGCGATTGCAAATTTGGCACCAGAGTAGTCAACAACTACTTGAGCCTTGCCTACTTTTGACGCGTTCATCACGCGATTTAACATATCGGAAATTGGATCGGTTACCATAGTGGTGAGAATAATAGAACTACTTGTAGTGAGCACAGTCGAACTACCATGATGATTTTTTTACGCCTGGAATTTTACCGTCATTGGCAAGTTCGCGGAAACAAATACGACACATATCAAAACCTCGCATATAAGCGCGCTTGCGACCGCAACGAAAACAGCGCCTTACGACACGGGAAGCAAATTTTGGAGTTTTTAGACTGCGCGCAATGACTGATTTCTTGGCCATAATTAAAAGTAAAGCCCAGAGGGGCTAGGCAGTAGCTTATCAAGAAAAAACCGGGCTGTCAAACTAACGATTGGTACATTCAACCTTGAAGTGCAACACTCGCATTAAAAACTTCTAATGGTGTT
>CAYHFD010000034.1:0-6396 GCA_964355855.1 uncultured Candidatus Saccharibacteria bacterium
CACTCCTTCATCCTACCCCGAAGCAAGCTTACGGGGAAATCTTTTTGATTATACCCCGCCTTTCATTTTTAATTTACTTACTCATCGGCAGATAAGCGATCAATCAAACAAGTTTTATGAAAAACCACTCGATCTACTTTCTCATAAACTCTGGTGGTGGCACATCAAACTTAACTTCCGTCAGCTTGCCCACCGTCTGGTCGGCAGTGAGATTCGGGTATTCGGCCCGATAGGCCACCATCACATCACCAAACACCGCCGTGGCCCACTCGAGACCAAGTTTAGTAGCAAGTGCTTTCAGCTCCCCCTCCGAATCGCCCTCGATCTCAATATACGGCGAAAGCCATGGCCACTCATCGAGAACCACTTCACAACCGTCACCCTCCCAGGTCTCGCGTTTTGACTCTTGTAACGAAACTACCTCCAAACCGATAGATGTGAAAACTTTGATTGTATCTTCAAACGAATCAACAACTACCTCTACTTCTTCGGCACCCGCCACACTCAGGGAGCTGAACTGTTTGTAGGTCAGGGTAACCTTGTCGCCCTCGTCCCGAACGCGAATGTATGAATTGGGCGGCCCAATCTGCAGGCGCCGGTCAGGAAAGTCGATAATCGCGCGCCGCATAAGGCGCATCGGAGCAACACAAACTGCGCCCGCCGCCGTGAGACGGCGGCGGATATCATCATGGTCAATATTTAAAAACTTGGCTTCGATTTCAGTATTCATTTTGTTAAATAACCCATCCCCACCCAACATTTCCACCAATTCTTGCTTGATTTTTCCTAACTCTTCTATCCCAAATATCCTATCATTCCTGACCTCGTTTTACCATTTTCCCCTTCCCTCCCAGTAGAGCGAGCATAGTCTCGTGGCGGAGACTCCGCAGGCGGGCAGCCGAGGCTGAGGAAAAAGTCAGCAGACTTTTATCCGTGCTCCGCCACGAGAGCTATGCGAGCGACCCTATTTTTCTAAATCCAACACCTCCTCAATCCGAATCTGCGCGATAAATTCCGGTACATGGCTAACCAAAATCATCGCCCCTTCATATTGACTTAGGGCCTTGGCAATCACCGGCAAGTGACGAAAATTTATATGGTTGGTCGGCTCGTCTAAAATAAGAAGGCCGGGTCGTTCAAGCACCAAACGAGCAAAAGCCACCAGCCCCTTTTGCCCTTCGGACAAATGACCAATTCTAGTATCAATTAGCTCACCTCGAATAAGAAACCCGGCGGCCACGGCTCGCATTTTTTCTTCATCTGGTTTAGCCATCGCCGACATAAGTGACCGAAAAACAGTATCTTCAAAATTTAGAGTAGAAAAATCTTGGCGGTAGTAGCCCACCTTTATGCCGGGCGCAATCGTCGCGCCATAGGCCGTACCAGTCGCAATTTTCTCAAGCAGGGTACTTTTACCAATACCGTTGGGACCAGATAAAAGCAGGTGTTGATTTTTCCGTAAGGAAATTTTAGTTTTTTTATCAACCGTCTTTCCCTGCCTACCGGCAGGCAGGCCTTTTTTAACAATCGTATATGAACCAATATTTAATACTTCCCCACTAATATCATCTTGGGTAGGAATAATAAAAGGTCGAATGGTGCGGTCTTCTTTGCGCACATCAATTTTGGCTTCTTCCAATTCATCGGCCTTCTCACGCATTTTTTTGGCCACCACGCGCATCCGCCCCCCTTTTTGGGCAAAGAAGTTGGCTTTGTCTTTGTTGGCCTGCACCTCTTTGGCTAGTTGAGCGTTCTTCATATTTTCTTTCTCAATCCGGGCGCTAATTTCTTTGACCACAGCAAAATAATCACCAACATATTGTTCAATTTTGTGAGTATAAACATCAAGGTAAAGCACGCCGTGCGTAAACGAATTTAGAAAATCAGCATCGTGGGAAATAACAATGCAGGTTTTTTTATAATTAACTAAAAAGTTTGTCAGGTGCTCGATTCCCGCTTTATCTAAATTGTTGGTCGGCTCATCTAGTAGCAAGAGGTCGGGATCTTGAATGAGGGCCGAGGCTAGTAGCAAGCGAGCCTGTTGACCACCGGAAAAAGAGCGCACTACTTGGTCGTGCTCCGCTTCCAGATTGACCGCCTCCAAGACAGCGTCGATGCGGGGGTCAATATCATAAATTTTATCTTTAAACTGGCGAGCAAAAAAATCACGCAAGGTAAGGTCAAGCTCGGTCCGTGGCATAACCTGACGAGCCGTCGCAATAGTCAGTTTTGACGCGATATTTATATCGCCACTGTCGGGTAAAAAACCTCCAGTGATGAGACCAAAAATAGTACTTTTGCCGGCGCCATTTTGGCCCATTAGAGTAATTTTGGCCCCCCGACGCACCGAAAAACCCACTTCATTTAAAATGGGTTTATTGGGGCCGTGTTCAAAAGACACATCCTCAAAGCGGACAATAGAGCCGTCGTTAGTCATGATGGCATACTATAACACGATTTTTAGTAATTAAAAAGGCTGGAGACATTTAAGCCCCCAGCACTTACCTGACAGCCTTGACCAATCAGACCTAGTTCATTGCCGCCATTAGGCGCGGCCACTCGGCTTTCGGTTTCCAGACCACATTGCCGGCGGCCACATCCGCGGCGACAATCGGATCATATTGTTGCCTGACGAAAGTCAGGGGTTGATCTGAGCAGTAAGCGCGGTCGCGACGCGCCGCCGACCTTCCACGGTGGCCTCATCGTAAATAGTCGACCCGACAATGGCATGCCAAAAGTTCCCGGCCTCCTTCCCGCACTCTGAGATGTCTCCGGCTTGCGTGATGAACCCCGGCGCATAGAGTGCAAATTTACCCTCGCCGAGTTTCTGAACCAGAAGCTCCCGGATCCTCTTCACCCAGTCGAGCTTGGTACCCGGGACCACGAAGTTGCTGACACCCTGGTCACAAGCGAGGTCGTAGATCTCCATCACTGCTTCGTCAGCGATATACCCCCCTTCGCTCACCAAGAATTCTGGGTGGGTCATGATCCCGCCAACCAATATTTCGAGATCGGCGAACTGGCACTCTCTCGTCCAAGCTTCCTGGGTAGCTGGTCCGGCCAGAGGAAAGAGAATAGTCGCATCAACGCCGGCACTTCTCACCACGTCAGCGAAAATCTTGCCCGTGGCCGGAATATCGGTCGGCGCTTTCTGGTGGTCGTAGATGACCGGAAAATCTGTTCCCATCTCACCTTTGACAATTTTCACCGCTTCGGCTAAGCCCTGAAGGCCGAGTGCGAAGCCGAGCTTGAAAGCGCCGATACCGGCAATGTCAGCCATGCTTTGCGCCAAACTCTTCAGTTCATTGAACGTTCGAACATCCGCCGCCAGCACCAAACTTCTATCACTACGGATGATTCTTTTCACGGTTTCCACGGTACGGTTCTCCTTCTAAATTATGGGGTTCAAAACTTTGACAGCAACATTGGTTACCGCCATTCTTGTCCGACCTTAATCTACAAGAAAAACAGACTCTTTGTCAATAAACTAGGGTTCAAAAAAGAACCTCGCATATTGGGGTTCTTTTTTGTTTTATGAACACAATTTATGTTTTTATTTATTCCACAAAAGACAAAGCCTTGCCTTTTTTGCCGGCGCGACCCGTTCGGCCAATGCGGTGAACATAGTCATCATAAGTGGTCGGCAAATCAAAGTTGATAACATGAGAAATGTCGGCGATATCTAGTCCCCGCGCCGCCACATCGGTGGCTACTAAAATCTTGACCTGATTGGTTTTAAAAGCCGAAAGAGCGCGTTGGCGACTGCCATGGGTTTTGTTGCCATGAATCGACTCGGCTTTCAGACCACGGTCGGACAACATTTTCGACAGGCGCTCTACGCCGTGTTTGGTTTTACCAAACACCAAGACGCGACTGAAATCAGCCTGCTTCAAGAGATCGTGTAAAACATCAACTTTGTTTTCGCCCTGCTTGATGCGGACAATATCTTGATAAATATCTTTCGAGGTGTCTTGGGTCTTGACCGAAATACGCACCGGCTCCTTCAAGAAAGCGTGAATTAAACCTTCAATTTCCCGCGACAAAGTGGCCGAGAAAAACAAAGTATGTCGCTCTTTCTGCATTAAACCGATGATGTAACGCATATCGTGGATAAAACCCATATCCAGCATGCGGTCGGCTTCGTCGAGCACGACGGTAGCAAAACCGGAAAGATTTAAACATTTACGCTCAATCAAATCTTTCAACCGGCCCGGGGTACCAATCACAAAGTGGTTGGGGTGACGGAGGTCGGCAATTTGGCGACCAATTGGTGCCCCACCCACACAAACCACTGAATGCACACCAAGGTGCTGGGCAAAACTTTTCAACTCACTTTCAATTTGAATCGCTAGTTCGCGGGTCGGGGCCATAATCAGGACTTTAGTTTTTGGATCCTTCAACACCTTATCAATAAGCGGTATCGCAAAAGCCGCCGTCTTGCCAGTGCCCGTGTTGGCAATACCCACCACATCTTGCCCTTTTAGAATATGGGGAATAACTTTGTCTTGAATCGGGGTCGGGGTGATATAACCCTTGGTAATAATATTTTTCTTCAATCTTTCATCGACAGCAAAGTCTACGAATGAGTGTTCGGGTACATAAACAACCGCTTCTTCGGTTACCGATACTTTATTTATAAGTTTAGATACATCGAGAGTAGACTTGGCTTGGCCACGACTTCCCTGTCGGTTTTGCCCACCACGATACGGAGCGGGACGACCCGCTGGTCGGCTGGAGCCAAAACGTGGTCGGAAATTTCTGTTTCCTTGATACATATTTATTTTGTCTGACACTAAAAATAGTGTCTGGCACATAGCAAAAAACTTGCGCCTACGGCCTTTAGGTTAAAAGGTAAGGTGGCCGGTATCTCGCAAGTTTCCAATAAAGACTGGCTTTATATAAGGGAGAAATCTTCGCCCAAACAAAACTATGAGAGAATTGCTTACCCTATAAGTATATACTACTTAGCTAATATTGTCAAGAAAAACATAACCGCCCCGGGCGCGCCACCGCTTTTTATGTTAGACACCACAATTTAGTAGGCCGAAACCAAAAAAATTTTCTAGCTGTGGTTACCAGCCACATAACCCGTGGTCCAACACAGCTGAAGCGAATAGCCCCCCGACGGGCGGGAAATATGCAACAGGTCGCCAGTAAGTGACAGGTTGGTAATAATTTTAGACCTCATCGTGCGCGTATCTATCTCGGACAGGGGTACCCCACCGTCGGCCACCACGGCGCGGTCCAAACCCATGAGTCCAGTGATGGAAAGCGGTAAAGATTTTAATTGGCGGCCCAGCCTCTTCCTGTCCTCTTTGGTCACGCTGTGCACTTTCTGGTCGGCCTCAATGGCTAAAATTTTAGACCCCAATAAACCAGCCGCCACACCGGCCGGGACAATATCCTTTAAAACATTTTTAAAACTTTTATTTTTATTACTATCAAAAATCGCTACCACTTTTTTCTCTAGCCCACCCAAATCAAACGTAGGAAAAATATCAATAGTCGCGGTCACCACCCCCTCGTGTAAAAGGTCACCCACTTTTTTGGCACTGTTTAAAATCAAGGGGCCAGACAGGCCAAAATGGGTAAACAAAAGTGGCCCTGTGGTGCTAAAACTTTTAACCCCGTCTACATAAAAAGTTATTTTCATGGCCACTAAAGTCACTCCGGCTAAACTTTTCACCCACTGGTCAGATACCGCCAGTGGCACAATGGTGGGCGAGGGAGGAATAACCGTGTGTCCCAAATTGGCTAGCCACTGGAAACCATCTCCGGTCGAGCCAGTCTCGGGATGAGACACTCCCCCGGTGGCCAAGATATAATGGTGGGCGGAATATTCGGCCCGTCCCGCCACCACATTTTTTATTTTATTTCCCTCTTTCATAATAGCCGTCACGGCCTGACCGGTTTTCACCACCACCTTACCGGTAGTAATATATTTTTCCAGCACTTTAAAAACATCGTTGGCTTTTTCGGTCTGGGGAAAAACGCGCTGACCAGCTTGCACCACCAGTGGCAACTCCCAGTTTTCAAAAAATTTAAAAGTTTCAGCCACGCCAAATTGGGCAAAAGTCGAATACAAATATGGCTCGGCCTCGCCATACTTCTTTAACAATATATGCTCGTCTTCTTCGGCATTGGTAATATTACAACGCCCGCCACCGGTGATTTTTAGTTTTTCACCTAATTTCTTATTTTTTTCCAACAATAAAACACTTTTACCACGTTCGGCGGCCCGGCCTGCCGCTATTAGTCCCGAGGCCCCACCACCAATCACAATTAGGTCATATTTTTTCTCTTCCGCCATAAGATTAGTACCGATTAAATAGCTAACTAAATAATTAACTACCTCGCAGCAAGCTGACGAGGTATATTGCTATCATACCACGCCTT
>CAYHFD010000035.1:0-6395 GCA_964355855.1 uncultured Candidatus Saccharibacteria bacterium
AAGGCGTGGTATGATAGCAATATACCTCGTCAGCTTGCTGCGAGGTAGTTAATTAGTTGTAGATTAGACTTATTTATCAAATGTTTTTTATTAATATTTAGTTTATAAAAATGAAATATCTTTTACGGTTTTTGGTTTTGGCAGTTTTGGTGGTAGTGCCGAGCTACGCCCTGGCCACCCCTACTATCACGGGCGTAACCGGCCCACAGTCTATAGTGGTTAGTCAAACGGGGACATGGTCATTTACTGCCACTAGTAATGCTCCGGGAGGAGTGACCACTTTTGGGGTTGACTATGGTGATGGCACTAATTCGAAAAATACCCAAACACAAACATCACCCACTTTCAATCATGCTTTTGCTCAAGCTGGCACTTATAAAATCAGATTTACAGCGATTGATTCAACGGGGTCAAATTATTCAGATTATAATGTAACTGTTAATCCAGCTCCGACGATTGCCAATGTAAATATCCAAGGCAATCAGCCAGTTTGGATATACCAGGAAACAACCAAGCCGATTAGTTGGACATATGCCAATGTTCCGACGGACCAAGGTTTACGCTTTCGCTACGGCGCTTATGATACTGTAACCAGAACCTGGCTTAACCAAGCTCATTTTACCCCGACCCAGTCTTCAGGGACTGGTACCGGATTGCAAACTGCTAATCTTGCGGACATTTCCAACTTGGGCCGACCGGCGGTTATTAGAGTAGTATTAGTGAGTCAAGGTAGCATAGAATATGCGTTAAACGGTACAACTATTCAGGCCACCAGTAATCAAACATTTACAATAAAGCGACGAGGGACTATTTCGTTTACACCCCAAAGTTCTAGTTTTATCGCTAACAGCATTGGTGCCAAAGCCCAAGGGGTTTTTAGTGTCAATGCCAACAATGGCGACGTCTATTTCTATCCCCGCGGGTCGTCATTAATAGTAAAAAATCAGAATGAAGTTCAAATTATTGTCACTGGTGATCAGGGGACAACACCAGGGGTAGTCACAACCTGGACTACTACCGACCCTAATGCCATTGTTGATCATCAAGAAGCTGGTTTTCCAGTCTATAAAATACCAGAAGGTAAGGGGGCGAAGTTTAATGTCAGTATGACTTTTAGTTTGGATAAATTACCGACTCCAGGTGTTTATACCACTGTCTTCAAGACTGCCAGATTTTCAAATTTTGGATCAGACGGTGCTTCCGGATTAGGGTTTGTAGGTAACATAGATGTTAATCTTCCTTTTACGGGGACAGTTAGTCGTACTACTCTGCCAAGTGTTGACAGTGTCTCTTATCAGATCAATCTTGGTCAGCCAATCCTTATTAAAGGGGCTGGTCTAAATGGTAAGGCGGTGACTATTACCAATCCTTTGCCGACCGGGGTGACTCCAACTTACAAGCCTGATGGGATCGAAATAAGCTATCCGACCAATCATCTGGTACCAGGGACATATAGCGTTCAGATAGCGACCCTGCCTAGGATTTGGACCACAATTATAAGTGGTACTCAACCCAACAATCCGCCGACCACTTCTCGTATTACCTCGGTGGTAGTAAACGATTTCCCAACAACCTGGGCCAACAATACCAGCAAGTCTGTGACAGTATCATATGAAGGCATACCAGCTGGCAAAAAAATAGTAGTTGGCCTCTATACTGGCCTAAATGGTGGGACCTGGAATTTGCCAGCGGTAACCATGACCGTGGGTCGCTCGGGTGGTTTTACAACCAATATTACTGCTTCTGTTGATGTGCCTTTCATAAATAAAGAACACTATGTGAGGGCGTTGGTGGTAAATGCCGATGGCAGTACTTATGTCGGTGGAGCGAGTGTCCAAGGTGTTTCAGCCAATCGGTTCCTAGTTACTTCTGGCTCTAGGGCGTCAGTCGACAGCGACAGTCAACTAGCGAATACAGAGGTGGTCTCGCAATCCTTGTGGCAGAGGTTTCTGAATTGGTTGTTGTAAAATAGATAAAAACTCCCCCGCCGGCGTAGCCGGCGGGGGAGTTTTTGCTTTTAGTTTTGATAAATTATTAAACTCTTTCTTGGCACGAATTTTTGTTCGACGCGCATAAAAATCTGTTGATTTTTTGCTACCCGCCTGCAACGCCTGAGCTTGCGATGGCGGGCAGGTGCTCGGCGCGTCCACCTGTGCAATGTCTCACAAAAACTGTGCCGGCGACGAGTTTAATAATTTATGTTGTCCCTAACTCACCTCGGAAATTCCACTAAAAGTTTGTCACTCTCGTAAAACTCTTGCGCGAGGCCACCAAAGCTCCAGACGGTGTCGCCGATTGGAATAGCGGCGCCACCCACTTCGGGATTGGATTTTGGCTCGGAGTGAGTAAAGCCGATATTGTAAAGGGTACTCCACACCCCGATTGAATTGATTAAATCGTAGCCCGCTTTTTGCCACTGGCTCGCCACTTCTTTTAAATAAAGTCCGGCGTACAAATAGGCGTAGTAGTGGTTTTTTTCATTGGCGATACGGTCAAAACGCTCTTTATCGTGGTCAGTAGTCTGAAAATCAAGTAAGTGTTCATATTTTTGGCCCGGGTAAAATGGTGAATTAGAATTTTTTAAATTATCCTCAATCATCTTAGCTGTTTCTTCCTTCATCCCCATCACTCCCCAAGAAAATAGCACTTGATTACCGAGAATCCGGAGGGGGGACAAAATTTCTTTAAAAGCGGCTCGTTCGGTGTGAAAAAGGCGGAGTTGCTCCACCACCAGCTGGGACACAATAGCGCGGGCGGGAACATTGGTTTCGTCCGCGACCCGATTGATAAGTGGGGCATCTTTTTTGATGGCCGCCTCAAGCGAGTCCCATTCTTCACCTTTATGCCAGACCGAGGACCCTTGGCCGTATTCGACTGGAGTAGTTGGCTCGACTTTGAGGCGATTGCCCCTGATGCCGGGGGTATTGGTCAGCCCGAGGTTAACTGCTATCCAAACTGCCATAAAAAATGCGCCAATGGCGGCAAAAATAATAATTACAATAAACCCAATTATTTTCAGTTTTTTCATAATTTGTAACTCCTATTATATCAGAGGGCTGGCTATTGTTTACAATTTACCGTCTTAATCTATACTTAAGGGTAAATATTATCAAATTATACTTCAAACTAATGCCCACCCGATATTTATTTGGCCCTCTGCTACTCGTAGCCCTATTGGCCACTTCTGTTCAGCCAGCTTGGGCCCAGTCTTCAAGTGCCAGCACGACTACCGCCTTACTAGCACCAGTGGTTAGTAAAATAGACTCGGCTAGTACCACCCCAGGAACTTGGACATCAATAACTGGGAGTAATTTGTCCCGAACCCAAATCTTTGTTGATGATAAAAAAGTTCCTCTAACTAATTTGTTGTTTAGTGATGCGTTGGGTAAAGAAGTAAAATACCGTGTTCAAGATGATTTGTCGGCTGGTAGTCATGGTTTGTATGCTTTTGATGCTAATTCTAAATTAAAGAGCCAAACAATATTTTTCTCTGTTTTTCGTTCACCAAATGTGTTAATACCACTGGTTGTTCCGGTTATTTCTATTAAAGATGTTGAGGTGACTGGATTGGAAAATAATAATGTTTGGCGGACGGGAGTGACTAAAAATATTACTTGGACCGCTTCTGGGGGTGGGGAGATAGATATTTTAGTGTGCAATCGGGCTTTGGTTAGTTGCATTCAACTCGTAAGTAAATCAAAAAATGATGGGACCGAGGCCATAAAATTGTTATCAACTACTCAAGTGGGTAAGGGATATGTCATAGTGCGTAAATATCGTGATGATTCGGTTAAAGCGCTAAGTGCCGATTTTACAGTTTCGGCCCCCTCGGCTTTTATGCAAGGCAAAATGCAACTAGCTTCCGCTTGGCAAGCGTTCCAAAACTTTTTGGTGCGGATAGCGATGGGGAAATAGTAAATTTGTTGGAAACTACCCTAACTAAACGAGCCTAGTTCCCTTTCAAAACCTTGCGGAGCTGTCGGCCGGCAGGGTTTTGGCCTTTTTGTATTTTGCGACAGCAGTCGCGAGGCCAAACGGCCACGGTGGAGCAGAAGAAAATCACTCGCTGGAGTGGCTTTTCTGTGTTTTGAAAGGGAATCTAGGCGAGTGATATTTATTCAAAATGAACCTCTTGCCGCTCGTGCAGTCGGCTCTTAAGTTGCGAGTGTTTGGTGAGATTCGGGTCAGTCGCTAAAATATTTTTAGCTTCTGTGCGGGCTGCTTCCACCATTTTGATATTTTTGATGGCTTCCATACCGACATCGGTTACGCCCCACTGCTTGGTACCAGCCAGTGCCCCCGAGCCCCGCAGGGCAAGATCCATTTCGGCTAGTTCAAAACCCGATTTGGCTTGCTCGAGCGCTTTTAAACGCTTCAGAGAAGTTGGGTTTTTGGTATCACTGAAAATATAGCAATAGGACTGGTAAGAGGAACGTTGAACTCGCCCACGAAGTTGGTGGAGTTGAGCCAGACCAAACCTTTCCGCGCCCTCAATCACAATCAGAGTGGCATTGGGGACATTGACCCCGACTTCGATTACAGAAGTAGCGACTAAAATCTGGATTTTGCCACTAGTAAAATTGGCCATTACTTTTTTTTTGTCAGCAGGTTTTAGTTTGCTGTGGACCAGTCCCACTTTATATTCTTGAAAAACTTTTTCCGCTAGCCGTTTACTTTCGGCCACAGCCGACTTAGCAAGCAGAGCCATTTCTTTATCGGGGTCTGGTTCGTCTATCCTAGGGCAAATCACGTAGGCCTGCCGACCGGCTTTTAATTCCAGTCGGATAGCTTCATAAGCTCCCTCACGTTTGTCGGGCGCCACAATTTTAGTAATAATGGGTTTTCGCCCTTTCGGTAGTTCATCTAAAACCGACAAGTCGAGGTCACCAAAAATCGCCAGGGCCAAAGTTCTCGGTATCGGTGTTGCTGTCATAGAAAGTAGGTGGGGCACAGTGCCGGTCGAATCTTTTTCTTTCAAAATCTTTTTCCGTTGCATTACCCCAAAACGATGCTGTTCGTCGATAATTGCTAGACCAAGTTTTTTAAACACCACTGATTTTTGGATGAGCGAGTGAGTGCCGATAACTATTGGGATGTCGCCACTGGCTACCCATTTTAAGAGTTGTGGGCGGGAAATGTGGGTGTGCTCGCGTGGATTTATTTTTGAGGGAAACTTGCGACATTCACTACCGGTCATGAGGCCAATATTGATATTCAAGTGCGAAAAATTCTCAATAAAACTTTCAAAATGCTGGCGGGCCAAAATTTCGGTGGGCACCATATAGGCGACTTCTAGTTCCGATTGAACACAAGCAAAAGCGGCGCTGGCCGCCACGGCGGTTTTGCCCGAGCCAACATCACCCTCGAGGAGGCGAGTCATTGGTTCGGGTTTTTGCAAGTCGCTCATAATTTGCCCAATACTGGCTGTTTGGGCTCCGGTGAGTGGGAAGGGGAAACGGTCGATAAATTTACCTAAATCTTCTACGGTCGTAGAAACTTTAGGTGCATGGGCTTTTTTGTACTCGCTCCGGGCTTGGAGGCGGTCAAGTTGAATGAAAAAAACTTCTTCAAAGGCAAATCTTTTACGGGCACTCACCGTATCTTTTTCTTTGGCCGGCCGGTGAACCCAGACCAGGGCAGTAGCCAGCTTGGGCAGGTGATATTTCTTTAAAATGGCCGGTGGCAAGGGGTCGGTGATCTGCTGGTGCAAACCGGCGCCTAAAAGTTTTTCGATGTGATAGTAAAACCAGCCGGAGGACAGACCTTTCGTTTCGGGGTAGACGGGGACTAGCACATTGTCACCACTGCCGGTGGCAAAAATAGTATTCTTGGAAAAGTTTTGGATTGGCTCGGTGTTGATGTCGGGATTGGCAAGGTAAAGTTCGCCTTTGCGCTCGGTCACCTTGCCTGATATCTGCACGGTCTGGCCCGGGAAAAGTTTTTTGGCGAGGTAAGCTTGGTGAAACCAGATGGCTTTAATTTTACCCGTCTCGTCTTCAAAAATGGCTTCAGCCATCGGGATTTTCCGCCGATAGGCCTTTTTAGTTTCCGCTTTCACGACGCGGACAATAAGGGCGACATTTTCACCCACCACAATATCGGCAATACTTTTTATTTCCCCCTGAAAAGCGTAGCGAGTGGGGAGATAGAGAAGTAAATCTTGCAAGGTGGCGAGTTTCAAGCGCTCTAGCGCCTTCACTTGGTCGGGCTTGAGGCGGAAGTGGGCGGTGATTAAATCAGCGGGGGACATGGGTAGATTATAGCGTATTTGGGTTCAGGTGGGATTTTTTTATAGCTTAACAAATTTAAGGGTTGTGGTAGGATTGGGGCAGAGACCTAGAAACTACAAAAACCCCTCAATCCGAACACTTTCTAATAATTTAATACTTGTAATG
>CAYHFD010000036.1:0-4350 GCA_964355855.1 uncultured Candidatus Saccharibacteria bacterium
TCGCCGTGACCTGTGCCGCGCCGAATGCGATCACGGCCGAGGTGACGTTTAAACCAGTTACTACCTGCCCCTTGTCCACCGGTACCCTCACCGGTGGTCAAGGTACTTTCTCCTACAACCCCACCAGCAAAATCGTCCAACCCAACCAAAGCGGATCATATACCATCACTGCTCTCACTGGTTTCCGCGTGAAATCCCTGACCGTTTCCAATGGCAGTGAGTCCAAAACCAAACAAGGTCCAGCGGGAAGCTTAACTGACAGTATCAGTTGTCCCGCCACCGGTGCCACATTGTCTGCTTCTGCTGTGCTGGAACCAGTTCCCACCTGTACCTTCACCGGAACAGCCACTCCTACTAACGGCGGTACCGTGACCATCAATCCAGCCAACGGTATTGTTCAACCCAATCAAAGCGGTACCTTCAATGTCCGGGCTACCAACCCCGGTTGGATTGTTAAGTCATTCAAATATCGGATTGCTGGTGGCAGTTGGCAGGAAAGCCGGGTGGCCCCCAATACCACTTTCTTGTCGCCGAGTGTGAGTTGCCCGGCCACAGGGGGAGCAGTGGAGGGGGTGGCTGCGTTTGAGCAGAAGGTGGAGTGGACCGTCACTTCTTCTGTTGAGAACCCCGCTAGTGACAACGCTGGTACCATCACCCCCTTAGGCCAAACTACCTACACCACTGCTGACCCCGCTGCTTATGAGGTGAAACCTAATGAGGGTTGGGTGGTGGAATGGGTGAAGGTGGACAATGTGGCGGTGCAAGCACAGGCCAACAATATCTATCAGGTGACTTATGATGCCAGCAAAACTAGTCGGACGATTAAAGTTAAATTCAAGTTGGCGTGTTTGACAGCTAAACCTGAAGATACTATTAAAGCTTTACGAGCAGGGCAGCCGGCACAGATTAATACCAAGACGTTTCGGGAGTGGGTGGGGCAAACCGGGAACTATTCTCTTGATGGGAAGTCCTATACCAGTGTGGAGGAGATGGTGAAGGCGGAGATGGAGAGGGGGCAGTGTGAGTATGTTGAAGATTTATATAGTTGGTATGACAATTATACAAAAATTCGCAATTCATTTATACAGACTCTAAAAAGTATCAAGCCAGTTATTGAGATGAAAAGACCGGCATTGTTTGGGGTTCTTATTTTTGAAACGGGCGCTCATTCAGTTGTTGCTCTGGATGTAAAAGAATTACCGAGTCCATTGCCAGGTTGGTTTGGAGCAAAAAAATATAAAATTACATATATTGATTCAAATGGTTGGCTCGGGGGGTCATTGGCTATTGTAGAAGTTGAATGTAGAGAAAAACTTATTGATCCCCAGCCTCCATTCTTTAACCATAGAATCAGAGGTCTGGAATGTCCAATTACTACTTATGGGAAAGCATTTTTAGTAAAACTGGATAAGCCTAGTACAACATTTAATAGTTGGATTAGACAAATGAATTCAGTTAGAATAGATGCTATTGAGTGGATTAAAAATAATCATACTACTATATATAATGGACCGGTTTCAAGTTCGCCAGGAGGTTTTTGCCACGGTTGGTCAGAATTTAATATCAAAGCGTCTTTACTTATTAAAGAATGTCCCTGGAAAGGTGGCGCCAATGGGGGCGGGATTGGAATTTCCGCGGTAAACAAGAAATGGCAAATGGCGTCTTTGTGGCAGTCGGTTGATCAAGTTTTTGATTTTACTAGAGAGTTATTTCGTAACTTTATTATAGACTAAAGTGTAAAAAGGGGTCTAATTTTACCACTATTGTTTTTTTACTTTACTTATGATATAATAAGGTAAGAAAGTGAGGTGAGTATGAAAAGAGTTATTTGTTTGGGGTTGCTGGTGGTCTTCTTGTGCTTAGTGTTTACTGGTTGCCAGACGGCAAGTGAACCAAGTGCGGAAGATTATCAGAAGCTTTTTCGGGATATTAAGGAAAATCCCGAACAGTATTTTTTCGAACATGGTTTGGCCGCTCACCCGAGTGGCCTTTTCTTTTACTCTAAAAATGGTTTAATTTAGGGACGATGGCGACTTTATATACAGAGCAGTCAAAAAATATTGGGAAGACTTGGCTTTTGATGACCGGGTTTTTGGTGGTAGTTATTGCCCTGGGTTGGTATTTTGGTTTTGCGCTTGATTTACCTTGGCTCCTGCCGGTGGCGGTAGTTTTTAGTTTGGTGATGAATATTGCCAGCTACTGGTGGTCGGACAAGATTGTGCTAAAAATGGCGGGGGCCCGGCCGGCGTCACGCGAGGAATTTCACGATTTTTACACGGTGACGGAAAATTTGGCAATTACGGCTGGGCTACCATTGCCTAAACTTTATGTTATCGATGATCAAGCGCCGAATGCTTTTGCCACTGGTCGTGACAAAGACCATGCGGTAGTGGCGGTAACCACTGGCCTACTATCAATCTTAGCTAAAAATGAATTGGAGGGCGTGGTCGCGCACGAGCTGTCCCATATTGGCAACCGCGATATGTTGCTGTCCACGATGGTGGTGGTATTGGTTGGGTTTGTCGCCCTACTGTCAGATTTCTTTATTCGTTTTTCACTTTTTGGTGGCCGTGACCGAGACAGTAAAGCGGGGGGAATTATGATTTTAATTGGTTTTGTTTTAGCTGTTCTTTCGCCTTTAGTAGCCACTCTTATTCAACTAGCCGTATCACGTAAACGTGAGTTTTTGGCCGATGCCACCGGGGCACTTCTCACGCGCTATCCCGAAGGGTTGGCCAGTGCTTTGGAAAAAATATCACAATCGGGTGTGCCTCTGGCTCGAGCCAACAATGCCACTGCCCATTTGTATATTGCCAACCCCTTTGGCGGACAGGGCAAAATGGGTTTGCATAAATTATTTTTAACCCACCCACCAGTCGCGGACAGGGTTGCGGTGTTGCGGGGTTTATCGATAAAATAAGTATTATGGACAAGAAATATAAATATTTAAAACCTGATCAACAGGACGATGTGCCTATTTTTACCGAAGAAATACCAGAACAGATGTTTGTCCGCCCCGAAGGTACCGAATGGGATGTGTTGCGGACAGAAATCCAAACGGAAAGTGTATCCACACCAAATACTAATCTTGGGGACATTAATGTTGATGAGCTTACTGAAAATGATTTGCGCATCTGGCAAAAGGCGAGGGATTATAAAGAAACAGGCGTTGGTTTTACGGTGAAAGATTTTGAGACCTACCGGGCGTCAATTGAAGGTTCAAAGAATCAATCAAGTCATAAGTTACAGGCTTACTTATTTGATTATTTACCTAAAAGGATTTTTTATTCAGGACTGCTTGATAAATAAATTTTAGCCATGAATTTTTTTCAAGACCTTAGAAACAGTATTTATAATCCCAAATTTTACCGCGAGCTTTTGGTTCGTAGTTTTGGTTATTCATTGGCGTATTATGCCAAGCTGTCGGCGGTGCTAGCCTTATTGGTTGCTATATTTTTTTCATTGACGGCCGTACCCCAGATCAATCGTTTTATTTGGCAAGCAGGGGATGAAGTTTTAGCATTATATCCCACAGATTTACAGTTGCAGGTTGTAAATGGGCGTCTGGTTTCAAATGAAGACAAAGTTGTTGTTTCTTGGCCGACAAATTGGCAAATTAAATCAGAAAAAACCAAAAATCTATTAGTTCTAGACATCACCGCTTCTTCTACTGTCGAAGCTTTGACTCAGGCCGACACCCTTATTCTTTTAACCGCCGATTCGCTAGTATTTCGTAATGACCAGAACCGCCTTGAGTCGGTATTGTTGAAGGAAATTGAAGGTCTAAAATTGGGCGAAGCAGAAATTAAGCAGTTTTTTAGCTTAGCAAAACCGTGGTTTAAGTTGGTAGCCCCGATTATGGTGTTGGTGGTTTTTGGCTTGGTAATATTTATGATGCTAGTTTTGCTTTTACCTTTGGTGATTGTTTCTCTTTTTGCTTACATTCTATTGCGCCTAATGGAACAGTCGGTTGGGTTAAAGGTGTCTTGGAAAACCTCATATCGGCTTTGTTTGCATGCGGTGACCTTGCCTCTGGTGGTTGGTTTAATATTGCCAATATTGGGACTAGCTAGTTCGGTTTGGGTTTTTATGGGCCTTATTCTTTTGGTTTTGTTTTGGAATTTTCAAACCAACACCAACTGGTGGAAAAGTGTTGAGAAATAGGGAGTTTGTGTTAATCTAGGGGAGTTTAAAATAGATAGAGGAAAAATGGAGAGATGCGAGAGTGGTTTAATCGGCACGCTTGGAAAGCGTGTGTACCGGCAACGGTACCAAGGGTTCGAATCCCTTTCTCTCCGCAAAAATTCGGGTGAAGCATTCCCGCCAGAAATGCGGTCGCGCCGAAGGCGC
>CAYHFD010000037.1:0-4210 GCA_964355855.1 uncultured Candidatus Saccharibacteria bacterium
ATTTTTTCATAAAACTAATTCTAAGGTGTTCGGATTCAAAGGTAAATTTACCATGGGAGGGAAAAATAAGGATCAAGAACCTACAGGAGAATTTGAAGTATCAAAACCAGAGGAATCCGATAGTAATTTTCGTTTTAGTGAGGATGCAGATAATTATGAAAAATATTTATCAGGCACTACTCCTATAATGTGTAAAAGGTTGATATTTTCTTGGAAATCTGCTGAAGGTGCTAAGGATTTTGAGGAGTATATGAAATCAAAAATGAAAGATGAAATTTGGGTTAAAAAACATCAAAATCTTTTACGATCATGGGAAATGAATAGTTAATAATTAATTAATAAAATTTAACCAAAAAACTGCCCTGTAAGGGGCAGTTTTTTGGTTATGATCGGTTTTTAATTTCCGTATGAATCTTTTCAATAAACTTTTCAGTGGAAATTTCTTCTTTATCGCCCGCCCGATTTTCAATCGTGATATTGCCCGAGTCTTTTTCTTTATCACCGATGACAATGAAGTAGGGAGTTTTGCTCATCTTCACATTACGAATCCGTTTACCGAGCGAGTCGCCACTCTCAAGAAACTCCACTCGGAGGCCGGCTTCTTTTAATTGGTCGAAAATATTTTTAGCAAACTCATCGTGGGCTTCGGCGACTGGTAATACCGCCACTTGGACGGGGGAAAGCCAAGTAGGGAAAGCGCCGGCATAATGCTCAATCAGAAAAGCCATAATGCGTTCGAGGGCGCCAATCGAAGAACGGTGGACGACGATAGCTCTTTTTGTTGAGCCGTCTTTGTCGACATAGGCTAAATCAAAGCGGTCAGGCATGCAGAAGTCATATTGGACGGTGAAGGCGGTATCTTCTTTGCCGTTTACATTTTTCATCTGGATATCAATTTTGGGGCCATAGAAGGCAGCTTCGTTCTCAGCTTCCACAAATGAAGTACCTCGCTTTTCAAGCATCTGTCGGAGGAGGGCCTCACCTTTGTCCCAGGCTGCATCATTCTTGTAGTATTTTTCCGTGTCGGTGCGATTGCCTAAGGAGAGGCGATAGGAATAATGCTCATTAAGTTTTAGACCAAAGGTGCCGGTAACGTATTCAATTAAATCCAAGGCACCACTGATTTCAGCCACCGCTTGCTCTTCATCGGCACAAATAATGTGAGCGTCGGCCAAGCAGAAACTACGGACCCGGATAAGACCGGATAGCTCACCGGATTGTTCGTAACGATAGAGCTTGGCCACTTCAGCAATCCGCATTGGCAGTTCGCGGTAGCTATGCGGTTTGGATAAGTAGAGTTCAAAATGATGCGGACACGTCATTGGCCGGAGCATAAATTCCTCATCGTCGATTACAATCGGGGCGTACATCGAGTCTTTGTAATGAGGGTAATGACCGGATTTTTTATATAAATCTAGTCGAGCAATATCAGGAGTGAGGACATGGAGATAACCACGACGGATTTCTTCGTCGACAATAAAACGTTCGAGTTCGCGGCGTATTGTTGCACCTCGTTCCGTGTATAAAGGTAATCCTTTGCCGACGACTTCCGAGAAAACGAACAGATCCAATTCTTTGCCGAGTTTGCGGTGGTCTCTTTTTTCGGCTTCGTCGCGTTTGGCAATAAAATCTTCAAGCTCTTCTTGATTGTCGAAGGCAAGGCCGTAAATACGAGTCAGCATTTTGTTGTTTGAGTCACCGCGCCAATAGGCGCCAGCGAGACGGTCGAGCTTGAAACCGGCGGGGTCGATGTCGGTGGAGGGATTTTCGACATGACCGCCTCGGCACAGGTCCGTAAACCCAGCACCAGAAACTCCTGACTGGTGCTCGGCAGGTTCTCCAGCGGTATACAAAGTGATAGTTTCACCTTTGGTGGCAATTTCTTCAATCAGCTCCAGCTTGTATGAGTTGTCGGTGTATTTAGTCTTAGCTTCAGTGGCCGAAATTTCGGTGTGTGAAAAAGCGCCCCAAGTTGGAAGGATCTCACGCATCTTGGTTTCTATTTTTATTAGATCATTTTCTGACAGGGGAGAGCTAAATTCAAAATCGTAGTAGAAGCCGTTGTCGACAGCGGGGCCGATAGTGTTTTTAGTGTCCGGATAAAGTTCTAAAACGGCCGCGGCTAAAAGGTGGGCGAGGGTGTGACGTTTATTCGTCATTAGTTCGTTATTTTCCATCCCGTTAGAAGCAGGTCGCAGTAAGCGCCTGCATTTTCTGCTTAGTTTTATAATTATTAATCATAATTCTTTATATCATTAGGTATATTAAGACTTAACGACCGCGGCTTCTAACGGGATTCCATAGGTTTAATCATAGCAGAAAGGCCTAATTTTCAAAGGGAGACCCACTTGCAAAAAATTATAAGTATGGTATGATTATACTAATAAGGAAAAAGGAGGGTCGGTTTCCAATAATCTGTCCAAATACTAAATATATGCAAGATATACTAAAAACAATTTTAATCGCTTTGGTACTGGCTGTTTTGCCTATGCCTGGCGTTGTCTCCGCTCAATCTTTATCCGAACTAGAGGAGCAGTTGAAAGACTTGCAAGATAAATATCAAGAGCTTTTAGATAAAGCTGATGATACTACCAAAGATCGTTCCAACCGAGCTACTGTTCGTTCGACCAACACCAATGTTTATTCTACAATTGATTTTGAATGTACAGATATTGACCGTAACTTAAGTTTTGGAATGGTTGATTATTCTGACAATGAGCCGATCAAAACCCTCCAGCTTTTTTTGAAGGCTTCTGGTGATTATACTTATCCCCGCGCCACTGGTTTTTTTGGTAATGAGACGATGCGCGCAGTGACCCGTTTCCAAACTCGGGCCGGAGTTTTACCTGCCGGGGGTTATGGGGTAGCGGAAGCGACCACTCGTGATCGGATTAAAGAAATTTCTTGCGCTGATGATGCCAACGATGTTCCTAGTATTTCACCAAACATAATTCCTAGTGGCCGAATTGGGCAATATTATACCGGTGAATTGGTAACAAGTAATACCAGCGGTTTAACCAGTTTAGTTTTGGTTGAAGGAACCTTACCGGCCGGACTAAGTTTTGTGGCTAATCTAAATGGACACGCGACTATCAGTGGTACACCAAGAAGGGCTGGCGTTAATACTTTTACAGTTTGGGCAATATCGGCCGAGGGTGGATTGGCCAAGCGGACCTATCAGTTTATAATCAACGACCGTGACGGTGCCTTGTTTGGACCGTAACAAGCGCTGGTAATAAGTTTAAATTAAAATATTCCAAATGAACCCCCGGCCGCTACGTGGCCGGGGGTTCAAAATTTTTTAAGGCTAAAAAACTATAAGTTATTGCATTGATTTCCATGTCATTTAATGTTAGAAATAGATTGGAAAAAGTTATGCTGACAATGTGCGTCGGCCGCTAGCTTTGGTGAAAAAGACCGCTTTGGCGGTGATAGGAGAAAGATCTATGAGCTCGTCACAAAACAGCTTGTCAGATCTGGCGTCGTTGTGCCTGAAAGTTCAAACTGGGCTGTCAGAAATGGCGACAAAAGACAGTAGCTTCTTGGAGGGTCTCAAGGGGGATATTAACCTCCTGCAAACCATGTGCCCTAATCACTCGGGGGTGGTGGAAGCCAGGGTTTGTTGGCTGGAAGAAATCTTGAGACGGTTCGAAGTGGAGGTGATAGAACAGTATGATCGAGACGGAGATCCCCCGGATCCCAAAGGTTCTTTGTGGGTTTGGTTGTCCTCGGAGATCAATGCCTACTTGAAACGCTCGTATCTAAAACAGGACTTCGCCACGGTTTATGAGAGGGTCATCAATCTCTATAAACGGGGAAAAGAACGAACGGCTGATAGGGGTGGGGTTTGGCAATTTGGCCATTTCTCTTTTACACACGAAATCGCCCGATTCGAGCGCGAGTTGCTCGAGGGTAAGTTATAGATAGTTCTGTTTCCTGCGGGCGGTGGTCACCTTGACTGCCGCCCCAATTTTTTTCTAACTTTTTTCCACTCGAGCGAGGTAATATTTTTTGCCGAGCCTTGCGCGTATTTTCCACCCCAGCGAACATTCTAATTTTGGACTTTTGCGAGAGTAAATTTGGAAATCAACAAGACGAACAGCAAATTCCATCTGTTTGAGCGAAGCGAGTTATGGAATTTGCGTCGTGAGATGAGTATAATCAAAAAGATTTCCCCGTAAGCTTGCTTCGGGGTAGGATGAAGGAGTGA
>CAYHFD010000038.1:0-3866 GCA_964355855.1 uncultured Candidatus Saccharibacteria bacterium
TCACTCCTTCATCCTACCCCGAAGCAAGCTTACGGGGAAATCTTTTTGATTATAAAAACATAAACGGATCTGAGTATTTTTTCTGCCGAGATGCTGACCACAATTTCTCCGATATAACCAGTCGAAAGTTTATTCTCAATAATATAAAAAAGCGGCTCGGTTAAGCCGAGCCGCCCAAAAGATAATCGCACAAAGTCTTGGTGATGGGTAGTTCAGTCAACTCCTCGACCCAAATCCAATGGCCCTGTGCATTACACTCCAGAAAAACGTATTCACCTGTAGGTGACACCACCATGTCAATGATCCCAAACCCCAATCCTAGCTGCCGAACAAGCTTGATGCATACATCCCGCACAGAGGAATGAAGCTTGAACGGTTCATGAGGAGTGTTGTCGATGTCAAAATTTCTCCAGTCAATACGAGTCTTCTCACTTTTTTGAGAGTCGATTTTACAAGCCAGCACCTCATCACCAATAACATGAATGCGCAATTCATACTTCTTTGGTGTGTACAGCTGAAAGAGACAAGGACACCCTTTTAAGATATCCTCGCTTATCGAGTCGACATCAACAAGAGAGGTGAGAATGCGTTTTCCATCAAGGTTCACCCCGAGATTCCCTTGTTTAATCACAACCCTACCTCCGGTAGAGAAACCGCGAAGCTCTTTCAGACTGTTGGTAAACAAGGTAGGAGGTACACTCAACCCTAAAGATGATGCGAGAGATAATTGCCCCAAGATATTTCTGCTTTTGTGAGTGGATGATGGACGATTTACCCATAAAGCATACGGGTACGCAAACTCCATCCACTCTTTGAAACTATCCCAAGAAGCGACAAAGATTTTACGCTCAATATCATCTTCAAACCACTCGTCTTTGAATGTCACCCGCGGGTGGTGAACAAACACTGATCTTACAGTTTTTTTGCCCACCAAGTTACCCAAGACAACATCAGAGAATCCCTGGACTGAAAACTGATCAAAATCAAAATTGACTCTGACCACATCTGCGTGTTCACCACATCCTTCAACCACGGCATCTGAATGAATATTCTCACTCCTCGACAATAAAACAATCATCACTGTCCTCCTTAAAATTAAGGGGGCTTCCCACAGCGTGTCTGCATGGAAGCCCCCAGTTCTCATTCGTTGTCCTCATTCGAGGTGTATTCCGTGGTCGGGCTGGATCCTTTGACCTTAGGAGCATCCGTGACAAACTGCCGCAAAAAGACCATATTCTCACCTCCTCTCTTGTAGAATCTAATATCAATATATTACCCATGATTTTTGTATCAACAATCCCCCCGTTTTCGCTTCGCGAAAACGGGGGAAAAGCAAATTACACCACACCTAAATTTTTCCAAGGACGGTCCTTGGCGGATTTTATTAGAACAGATAAATTTAGTTTTTATTGTACTTATCCCCAATTCTTATTTTACTTTTTACGTCTTGGAGATTCTATTCCTAAATCACGACAAATCTTTTTTGCTAAAAAATTATCAAGCTCATTATGTCGAGGTATGGTGGAAATACGTTTAGTATCGGGATTGAAAAATATACTATGATTAGCTCCCTCACGGACAAACACACAACCATACTTATTGAGATGGGCGACAAAATCCTTGCGCTTCATTTTAAGAAGTTAGAGTAATGGCTTCCCTAAAAATTTTTCCCGTACCTTTGGAAAAATCCTGCTGGGTAAGTAGTTTGTTAGTTTCCAGAACTAAGTTAAGAGCCTCAAGCAGGTTTTGTTTGACTTCTTTCAGTGTTTTACCTTGGGTATTGACGCCGGGTACTTCTTCCACCCAGCCTAAGTACCATTTCCCTGAATTTTTGTAGATAGCAGTAAATTGCCTTTTCATACAAAAAATATATCAAAAATCTTCAAAAACCACAACCCCCCGTTTTCGCTTCGCGAAAACGGGGGGAAATTGTAACCTATTGCATTTTTCCAAAAACCGTCCTCGGTGGTTAGAGGTTCCACGAGGTTGAACCTCGTGGAGAGAGATTAAAATATTAGAACAGACAAATTTAATTTATATCGTACTTATCCCCAATTCTTGACTTTATTAAACAAATCATTTAATATAAAAATACAAATGGCCATTAGGCCAATCGAGAAGCCCCCGCAAGGGGGCTTCGTTCGTCTTAGGACTTTTTCAATAAATCTATAATCCTGTCTTGTATAAGTTCAAACTGGTGAGGCGATATTTTTCTGATTAAGCGCCGTAATCGTTTTACGCTCAATAGACGAAGTTGTGATAGTAAAACATTAAATGTCTAGCCCTGATAATCCAAAGAATAGTAATAAATGCCCGTCTTGGTTTTGGTGCTCATGGGCAAAACCCAGGCAATTTTATTATTAAATTTCTTTAAAATTAATACCGGTCGTTCAAATAATTCATTTTTTCCGTCTTGTTCATCCCCAATATTGAACCCGATGGAACACCACCAAATTTCTCGTTCATGAAAAATCAGACTGTCATGGCCCGTGGTTTCAAGACTTTTCTTTTCCTTATTCCAATTATCAAAATCTTTCACAGATATATTTTAGCAAATTTTTATATTATTCCAACCCCCCGTTTTCGCTTCGCGAAAACGGGGGGTTTATTTAGAGTACATCTAAATCCCCAATTCCCTTGGCGGATTTGACTTATCCCTAATTTTTAATATTAATATAGTTCCGCGTGGGTACCAATAGTAATAAAAATTATGACATCATTATTTTCTTTCAAAATAGCGCGATAGTCACCACTAATATTAATACTACGGCAATCAGGAAAGAATTTTTCCACACTGTGATTATTTAATACTTCAGCAAACTGATTTTCAATAAACAACTCCAGTCGCTCATAAAATTTGTTTTTGATTTTCAGTGGTAGTAGTCTAAATTTCTTTTCAAACTGCTTGTGGTAGAAAACATACATAAGTTAAAGACCCCGGAGGTAGCCAACAGCTTCTTTGGTAGTAGTAAAACCGGGAGAAAGACCCCTGTTAGTGGTAATTTCTTGAAGAGCTTTGGCAATTTCCCGCTGGACCTTAGGGTTAAATTTTTCATTAACCACCAAACCTACATCCAAAGTCCCAGCCACAAAAGCTTTTGTGGCTAGTTTAAGAACAGCACCAAAAGCCAGACCCTCTTGGCGGGCTTTTTTCATCGCTTGATCTTTGAGTTCTTTATTTATCTTAAATACAACTTGAGTAATCATAATATATATAATATACATACGATATATATATGTCAATCCCCCCGTTTTCGCTTTGCGAAAACGGGGGGAAATACACCACACCATAATTTTTCCAAGGACGGTCCTTGGCGGATTTTATTAGAACAGACAAATTTAGTTTTTATCGTACTTATCCCCAATTCCGCTTATCCCCAATTCCAAGGTTTAACCTTGGCCAAGGGCTCTATCTAAGGAGAGTCCTTAGAGGATTAGGGGGCGTGGCTTTTTAAGCCAGAACGGTTCTGGCTTATTACTAAGCTACTTTTTCGAGACGGGTAATCCGCTTTTCGTGATTATCAAGCTGACTCGAGTCCATTGATAGATCAGCTCGTAATTCATCGACTTTGTTTGAGAGAACAGAGACATCACGACGGACTTCATGGATTTCTGTTTTTAGTTCATTTTCTAGCCGATCAAAACGTTGGTCCACAGCTTCGAAACGCTTATCCACAGCTTCGAAACGTTGGTCCATTACCTCAAAACCGTCTTTGACGGCTATCGCTAAATCTTCAATGAGTTCATTGGTAGTTTTTTCTACTGACATTAGACTCATTTTAAATTATGCCAAACTAAAGTCAAGCCCCCGTTTTCGCAAAGCGAAAACGGGGGAACAAATTACACCACACCTTTCATTTTCCAAG
>CAYHFD010000039.1:0-3392 GCA_964355855.1 uncultured Candidatus Saccharibacteria bacterium
ATGGATGGCGGCGCGAACGAGAAAAACCAAAGTGTGCTCCGGCTTTAAACATCTGATCTACCACTGTGTTCTGTGTGCTCATGATATGGTGAAGAAGTCTACCAAAAGAAACCCCAAAGGGCAAGCCCCCGTTCTGGCTCATTAAAACTGTTACCGTAAAAGGAGTGGATAGCTCATAAAATAGGTTACTGTAGCCGCTATATGAATATGGTGACAAAGAACAATATAGGTGAGAGGTATGTAGCGGAATATCTGCAAGCGAACAAGGGGCGCAAGGGTGAGAAAGGGCATACGGAAGTCAGACTTCCATACAGGACTGCCCTATGAAAACTCTGCGGAAGCCATATGGAAGTCAGACTTCCGTACTTCCGTAACTTTAATTTTAGGGAATTTAGGTTAAACCTAAATTTTATTAAAGTGATCATTCCTCGGTAACACTTATTTATGGCCTATAGCGGCCCACACCTAGTATGAGAGAATCTACTGGGGTCTGGGGAGGAATCTGCGCGAGCGTTTGCTTTGGGAATGGGGGCATTCAAAAAATAAAATTTTATTGCAATCAGATTCAAATAATTCTATTATAGAGAATATGAAGCATGTCAGTAATAAAATTTCAGAATACAAAGAAGAACTAGTAGAAACTTTTGCTAAAATTTTCGGAGATAAAAAGTTGATGACTGAATTTTTGATAGATATTCTAACACCGACTGAATTTGAGGCGCTAGCTTTAAGACGGCAGATAGTTAAAAAACTCAAGAAAGGAGAAACCCATAGATCAATAGCAGAAGATTTAGGGTTGGGTATAAGCACAGTAACTCGAGGCTCTCGAGAACTTCGTAATAAAAATGGCGGTTTCCATTTAATGCTTAGAAAGCTTGGTAAATAAATAGTTAAAACAGTTATCCCCAAATACCTTGCATTATATTTTGTATATGCTATCATGTACTAGTACACGAATACATAGGTGTTTGTGTACTGAATAACATATGAAGAATAACCTAAAAATGAATACTTTAATGAAATCTTGGTGGAGCGCAAATACACTTGTTTTTGCGTCTATCTTTTGATTTCTCTTTACTTTCTAAACTAAAAAAGGAATCCAAAAATCGGCGCAAGAGCGTCGATTTTGTTCTTTAACAGTATACATAAACCTAAGCAAAAAGGAGAAGACATGAAACTAGTTTCAGTTGGTGGGCGCATTAAGTCAGCAAGCGTTGGACTTGATGTGTTTGCGCCAGGAGATAATAATTTCCAGGCGAAGATGAAGCAGGCACGAGACAATCCTCCGATGCCAATCTTGAGCGCATTCTTTCCTTCAGACAGAAACCGTATGAAGCAAATGATGCAAGGTATTGGCTTCTATCGTCCGATGCTCAAGACAGATCAAGGAATGGGCGGAAACTTCTTTCCGTTCTACGTAGACCCAGCTCTAAGGACAACAGATCTCTCGCCCCGGCAGATCGTCCGAGAAGAGGGTTTGATTATTCCCGAACTCTACCTGGAGCATGACCCAGGGACACTTCAAGAACTCCGGGAAACGTTCCAAAGATTAGATCTGCGGAACACTGACCGGATTCTCACTCCACTACTCACGCAGTCCCGCGAAGCGGAGAAAGGAAGGACGCCGTTCTTCTTTATCCGCCCAGCTCTGCTTTCGTCACCGATTGTGTTTGGTAATGACATCGTGAAGAAGGTCAACGAAGTTGTAGGACAGTTGTTGAAAACAATTGAAGACCACGCGACCGAAAAGGCGGGCTTCAGCCAAAAAGGCAACTTCCTCTACTTCCTCGCGGACGTATTTGTGACGACTGAAGGCGAAGTGGTAGTCGAGAAACTCCACTTTCCCGATGTCGGATTCTTCATGAGTGAGTTGGAGCTCAAAGATTCGATCGCCTCCGAAACTCAAGGTGTGGTACGCCAGATTCTGGATCAAGTTTTCGGACAGGTTCTGGGTATGGTCAACTCTCGGGTGGTCTACATAATCACTCGAGATGAAGTACTGCAACGAAACGAGGATGTTCTGGAAATCTTCGAGATCCGGAGCATCTCTCGCAAGTTCTGCGAGGCGGGTATCAAGGTCGAAGTACGAAGTGTCAGCCAGGCGGGAGAAATTCCTTCTGGAGCAACCTGCCTGCTTCTCAACATCGCTGAACATGGTTCTGTGCTTCTACAGCGCTACGGACGTGGAGAGCTCGTCTGCTATCCGAGCCCGTATCTCCAGTTGGCATCACGTGAGTTGACGGGGTTGAGAGAAAGCGTCGTTCCCCGCCAGTTTATGAGCAAGTTCATCAGTCTCATCGACTGTAGTCCGAAAGAACATGAGGATGCCGAGGCAGTAGTGTCAAAAGCCAACGCCATACTTTCAAAAGATGGGGTTGTGTCAGAGCTACTTCATGTTGATGTTGACGGCGAAATCGTCCCTGTTCATCGAAAGATTCACCACTCGTGGAAGCAGTTGGTGAAGAGAATTCACAGACACAGAGGCGATAACCCTCTTGAGAATGTAACTCTCAAAATCCGCGAGCTTCCACTCACGCATCGGAACAGTATGGTGACGAGTACCACTGGTCCGAGGCTCCATGTGTTCAGGTTTACGTTTACTGCTTAGTCTCCGATTAAATTATGGAGACGTAAAGGAGGCATCAAGGACGGGGGCTCGTTCATCGCAACAGCCCCCAACCTTTTTATGATAAAATTAACAATAAGTAAATTAAAATATAGAAAATGCAAAATCTTGCGGAAATAAAAAAAGAAAACATAAGGCATGAAGTAATGTCTCAAATCCAAAAAGCAAAAAATGAAATTTTAGCTACTATGGATATAACTGAAGAGCTAAAAAATCCTTTACCTAAAAAATATTTTTCTTTATTACATAAAAAACACAAAAAAGGTATTAAAATTAAACGAGTAATTTTTGGTTCCACAAAACAATATAAACATTTGTTAAAAGAAGCTATAGATAAGAATTTATCTTTTACAGGTAAACATACAAAATCAAAAAATTACAAAAAGATGATTATGATTGATAAAACCAAACTATTTTTTAGAAAAAGAATAAAAGATAAAGAAAGATTTTATTTCACTACCGATAATAAATACCTTGAGGAGTATAAAAAATATTTTAATAGATTTAACGATCTATAAATTTATACCACCCTATTCCCAAAGCAAACGCCCGCCTGCATTCCTCCCCAGACCCCAGTAGATTCTCTCATACTAGGTGTGGGGGCAATCCTTACTTTTCCTGTTCGCCCCCTGTCGCATCGGGGGTCCCACCGCCCCTCTCCTCAAGTGTCGCGACAATATCTCCTATATCCCCTGCCATCACTCCCTCCAAATTATGCCACGATTCTTTAATGCGGTGGTCGGTGATGCGGCTTTGGGGGAAATTG
>CAYHFD010000040.1:0-2190 GCA_964355855.1 uncultured Candidatus Saccharibacteria bacterium
TTCTACCAAGTTTTTCAGCTACAGCAAGAGCTGTTCCAGAACCACAGAAAAAATCAGCGACAAGATCACCCTCATTTGAGGATGCCTTGAATATTCTTTCAATTAAAGCTTCGGGTTTTTGAGTTGGGTAATCAACTCTTTCTTGAGCAACGGGATTAACTGGGGGAATATCGTCCCATACTGAATCAACAATATCACCGCCAATTTCATCCAAATAAATTATTCTTGACCCTCCTTTTGTTGGATTTACATCGTCCCTGTACATTCTTCCATTCTCGTCCTTTTTCCACCGTTTTAAATATTCAGGATTATGAGGTTTGTACTGTGTATTCCAAGTAAAATTATCCTTGTTTTTACAATAAGAAAAAATTGTGTCGTGTTTTTGAGGGAATTTTTTTGTAGTTGATCTTTTAAAAGCGAAGTAGCTCCATGATATTTCATTCAAAAAATTATCTTTCCCAAAAACTTCATCCAACACTAATCTCATGTAGCTGTTAATTCTCCAATCACAATGAACATAGATACTTCCTTCTTCTGCTAGTAACCCATGCATTAGTTTTAATCTCTCATAAATCATAGCGATAAAACTATCCGCGCCCTTGCCCCAAGTATCACGATAGGCGATTTCTTCTATCACTGACGGCTTTTTGGTAAAACTTTCTTCGTCCTCGCCATCACCAATTTTTATATCCATAGAAAAATCTGCACCGACATCAAACGGTGGGTCAATGTAAATCAATTTCAAACCGCCTTGCGCTTCTATTTCCTTGCGAAGCGGTCCATTTTTGAGAGAGGAGAGAATCAGCTTATTGTCTCCCCAAATCAATTTATTCGTCCAACCCGAAATCTGTCTACCAGAAAAATCAAAAAGAGAATTTTGATTGCCAAATTTAGCGTCGCTTCTTGGCTCGTCTATTTGTTCAATAACTTGAAAAGGTAAGACAACATTTGTTATTTCATTTGTCTTTCCATTCCAAAGAAGCTCAACCTCACGATCATCATCAAAAAGCAAAAAACGATACTTTTCAGGAAGCGGTTTTCCCGCTTCCAAGTATTTCACGATATCTCTTTTTTCGTTATCACTCAATTTCATACTCTATAGGATTTCTCACAATTAGGACACCTTTTCTTTCCAACTCCCCACTCTGTCATATTTATCATCTTACCATCAGCGTCATAGCATTTCGTACAATATGGCCCTCGTCGACCATCCTCATCTTCAGAATAATAAACTTCAGCAATATGTACTAGTTTTTTCTTTTGTTTAATGACACTTTGTAAATCAGTGTTTTCTATTTCTAAATCAAAAATGCGCTTTTGCATTTCTAGAAGTTTTCCCTGTATATCTAAAATTTGCTGATAAAGTTCTATTTTACCCGCTTCTTGAAACACCTTTCCAATTGACTTTAATTCTTCAAAAATTGCCATTTTAGTTTTATTTATTTAAATCCACCCACCACTTTTTCACCACCGGCACCGACAATGTGGAGAGTATGAAGCCCAGCGTTGGAACCAAAGCATTCAAAAATGGTCTACCCACATCAGCGGCGAGGAAAAATAGCACAACCACCACATAGGTAAGCCCCGCGACTAATATAAGCCGGGTCCAGCTGGTTTCCCACGCTTTGTCCGCCTCCACCCGCCTATTCCTGCCTACCGGCAGGCAGGCCGTGGCCTTAATTTCGGCCAATTCTTGCTTGATTTCCGCGAGCTCTTCCGCCCCCCTATCCTACCACCCCCACCGCATTATTAAAATACCTAAAGCCACCCCCCGACCCCCTCTCTCCACCCCCTTCTTTTTCCCCATGGAACCATTCGTACGAATGGTTCCATGGGGAAAACAGTGAGTACAATTCATTACTTGAGACGACCAAGCACGTACTTGACCAATGGATCGAGGGCAACAGCCAAGTGATAACTTGCCTCTGGGCCTTGCTGCTGCCGCTCCACAATGCCAGCGGCCAAAAGTACTGCCAAATGTTTCGAGGTGGATTTATATGAAAGGTCGATTGCCTCGGCGAGCTCGCCCACTGTCCCAACTTCCTCTCGCGCCAAAAACTTCACCACCCCCAGCCGCCGGGCACTAGCGAGGGCCTTGAGAATTTTCTCCAACTCCTTAACCTTTATCATTACTTTTAATTAACTACCTCGCAGCAAGCTGACGAGGTATATTGCTATCATACCACGCCT
>CAYHFD010000041.1:0-1903 GCA_964355855.1 uncultured Candidatus Saccharibacteria bacterium
ATACACGCCCGGAAGAGTATAAGGGATGGAAAGTGCCGGAAGTTCTCCTTTCCGGTAATCATAAACAAATAAATATTTGGAGAAAGCAATCAAAAAACGACTAAGATTACCACATAACTAATTTAGCAGAGTTGTCACGACCGTGACAGAAATGTCAAATTCCCTGCTCTATCAATTTGTCAACTATTTCTCTCCAGGAACTAAATCTAATTCCCAATGTTTTTTCTATATCTCCGACACTTAACCCCCCAAACTTTGGGTATCTCACCGGGTTTTTAACAGTATCAATAGATGTTCGTTGGACACCGGAAGTATCTTTGCCCAATTGTTGCAACATATAAGTAATAATTTCATACGGGGTGGTGGTATCCGGGCAACTCATGTGAAATATACCTAATAGGTTTCGGGTGATAATTTCTCGCAGGCCCAAACAGGCCTCGTCAATAGATGTAATGGAAATTTTCTGATTGTCAAAAAGAGGATAAAGTCTACCTTGACTAAATAGGGCCAAGGGCTTGCGCAAATAATCCAGCTTGGCGGCAAAATTGGCCCGGACGGGATAAATGAGACGGACAATAGTCCCTCTGTCCTTAACTCTTCTTTCCGCTTCAGCCTTGGTATAGCCGTACCAAGTCAGCTTTTGGCTGTCAGTCTCTGGCTGATGGTCTGCTGAATATGAGCCGGGGTCGGCGGCAGAGCCGGAGAAAACCATATCCGTGGAAATATGAATTAGACGGGTGTGGAGTGGCAACGCGGCCACAAGATTTCTGGTGCCTTCGACATTTGTTTGCCAACAAGGTCCGTTTGTATCTCCTCTTTGGTTTTCGGCCTCGAAAACATCAGTATCAGCGGCAAAGTTTATTACCCAGCGGGGATTTTCTTTCTTTAAGAAATCTTTTACTTGTCTAGTATTCCTTAAATCTAGCTCGGAAGATCCGGGGGTCACAAAGTCGCCACTCAAAAGCTCTAAAAATCTCCCTCCAACTAAACCGGAAGCACCGAAAACTAATACTTTGCCAACATCAAGCCGCTCCTTGATCTCTGTCCTTGATTCCCATTCTGTCATAGACTTTGGCTTTTGGATTGTAACATAAATTGGCCTTATTTTTGGCTAGACCTTAACTCCCTTTTTACCCGCCCAATAGACATTGGCGGCAAAAAGTGTTTCAAATTTGCCGGCGTCGGTCCAGAAACCGTCTAGTAATTCCCATTTTAATTTCCCGGCTTTGATATATTGATTTTGCACATCAGGAATTTCCAATTCACCTCTGGCTGAAGGTTTGCATTTTCTAATATAGTCAAAACACTTGTTATCGAAAATATATAATCCAGTCGAGGCGTAGTTTGATTTGGGTTTCTTGGGTTTTTCTTCTACGTGAGTAATTTTCTTACCAGAAAACACCGGTACCCCATACCGTTGTGGATCTGGAACTTTCTTAATAAACATTATTGCCCCGTCAACAAAGTTTTTGACGACGAGAGAAATATCCACGTCAGTGGTGTTGTCTCCCAAAATTACCGTAACAGAGTCACCGGCAACAAAATTCTCAGCAAGAGCTAGGGCCTCGGGTATTCCGCCCTCTTTTTCTTGAAAAGCATATTCTAGATGCGCAATACCTAATTCTTTGCCATTTTTTAAAACCCTTAAAAAATGGCCAGCGTGAGGGCCCCCCGTAACTATCATAATATTGGTTACACCAGCGTTTACTAAAGTCTGGATGGGATAAAAGATCATGGGCTGATCGTAAATCGGCAAGAGATGTTTATTCGTTGCGTAAGTGAGAGGGCGAAGACGAGTTCCCAAGCCTCCCGCTAAAATCACACCTTTCATTCTGGTTTGGATTCTAGCACAAATTGGCCGAGTTTTTGGTAGGTGGAGCCGGTTGCTGAGAGGAGATTTTTG
>CAYHFD010000042.1:0-1800 GCA_964355855.1 uncultured Candidatus Saccharibacteria bacterium
AAACAAAAACGCCATAATCCAAAATGGACTAGACGTCACTGAAAGCAAGTATATACGAAGAAAAAATCATTGTCAATAACAAAAAATACCCCTATATAGGGGTATTTAAAAAGGCTATTTAGCCTTTACTTTCTTTGGTTTCTTTTTTTCTTTTCGATGTCCGTCTCCTTTTGCCATAAAATTTTTTAATAAGAAGCTTTTTAAATATAACTTTTGCAGGGGGTTTGCCGAGCGACGGCGAGGCAATTTCAGGATTCTTTAAGCTTCAAAGAATCCGTACCCGAAAAAAGTTATATTTTTAAAACTTCAAAAAACTAATAATTAAACAATTACGAAAGATGCTTGGAAACAAGTTTTGTCATTTCAAACATATTGACTACACCTTTACCACCAAATACTGCCTTCAATTTTGCATCAGCAACAATATTTCGCTTTGCTTTTGGGTCTTGAAGATTATTCTTTTTAATATAAACCCACAAAGCCTTCACCACTTCAGAGCGAGGCATTGGGCCTGCACCCACAACTGCTGCTAACTCGGCACTTATCTTCATCGGCTTCATAAATGCGGAAACTTTTTTGTCTGCCATGGTTTTTTACTTAGCTCGCCATAGCTTTAGCGTAGGCGGCTTGATTTAGTTATTAATACTTAAATACTACCATATTTTAATTTTTTCGTATATCCGCCCAAAGAGACAAAACTCCCAGAGCCAGAAAAAGGGTGGCTTCTAGATAATTCTGTTTTTGTAGTGCTTCAATCAAAGCAATACCGAAAAAGATTATAAATACTGCAAAATTCGTAAACTTTAAATTTTTCATATATTAAATTATAGTCTTATTTAATTTTAAAACCAATAAATTCGCCCGTGAATACGAGCCATTTGATATCTACCTTCTCGACATCGGCATTGTCAGGCCCATATTTACACCACTCAATGAAACTTCTTAAATCCTTATCTTCCCCTTCTGCAACGATAGATATCGTCCCATCCGCTTCATTACGCACCCAGCCAGATAAATTGAATTCCCCAGCCTTGATGCGGCTAGTATCACGAAAAAATACTCCTTGTGCCCTCCCATGAATTTTTAAAACTATTTGTTTTTTCATGAAATTAAACCATTCTGGTATTCTTAAGAATACCAGAATGGTTGTTAGAACTTTTTAATAAAGTCGCAAAACATTTTACCGTAGGGCGAAACTCGGTGTTCGACTGTGTTGCCTTTATAATTTTTATTTAGCAATCCCGCTTGGACCAAGCGTCTTGCATGTTCGGAAATTGTTTTAAAATTGCAATCTAGGCTCTCTGAAATACCCTCTACTGAAATCCCGGGATTTTTTAACACCAGCAACAATATCGCGATGCGACGATGGTTGGCTGTACCCTTAAAGTATCGTTCGAGTTGTTTAGCAGTTTTTGTTTTTTTTGTGTTCATATTTATATTATAAACTATTCTGGTATTCTTGAGAATATTGGAATAGTTGGGTTAGAAATAGATTTGGATGGAGACGATTATGGATAGGCCGTCATAGAGATTCTCCTCATAACGAATTTGTTTTTTGAGTGGCAAGATATATGTCGCCGAATGCCAATCTGGGAAGACAGAAGTCAGCCACTCACTCTTCCCCACCTTCGCCCTCGCATACACCGCACCCCAGCCACGGCGAAGTCTGCCCGTCTGCATTTCTTTAATCTTTGCGGAAACATCTTCTGGCACTCTCGCAAAGCGCCACTGACTGCTGTCATCCGTCCGCTCTCTATCCCCCGCACCCCACACACTCACCTTACTTTTGAATCTAAAAGT